>JACZUR010000084.1 GCA_022573095.1 Gemmatimonadota bacterium
CGCGGTATTCTTGCCTTTCGGCTCACCGATGATGTGCGACTTCGGGAGCTCCGGAAGCTGCTGACGGACGAGGGGCACGTGCTGCGCGTTGGTGGCGACCAGCAGCCGGCTGGCGTCAACGCACGCTACGAGGCGCCGTGCTGTGTGCTGCAGGAGGGTCGCGTCGCCGTAGAGGTCGAGGAACTGCTTGGGTCGCTCGGGGGTGGAGAGGGGGGCGAAACGCTTGCCGATGCCTCCCGCGAGAATCACCGCCCACGATGGCATCTGATGGCGTCCCGCCGTGAGGGAATCGGGTTGACTGCCGCCCCGGGTTAGGGCGCAGCCTTCGGGCTCGTGAGGTACTGGAGCAGTTCTGAGTCCGCTGAGAGGACCAACTCGTCGTTCTCGGCCAGCATCGCCTCGTAGGCCTGGAGGCTTCGGAGGAATTGGTAGAACTCGGCATCCTGCCCGAACGCTTCCGCCGTAATCCGGGCGGCTTTGGCATCCCCCACCCCGCGCAGCTTCTGGCTTTCCTCGTAGGCCCTGGCCAGGATGATCGTGCGCTCCTTGTCGGTCGACGCCCGGATCTTCGCGGCCTCCTCTTCCCCTTGGGAACGGTAGCGCTTGGCGATCCGCTCCCGCTCGGCCACCATTCGGGCAAAGACCGATTCCTGGACCTCCTTGGGAAGGTCCGCCCGCTTGATCCGGACATCCCGAACCTCGATGCCGAGCTTCTTGGCTTTCTCACTGGCCCCCTTGGCGACGGTGGCCGTGATCAGATCCCGCTGCTTGGAGATGATGTCCGTAAACTCATGCAGGGCCAGTTCCTTTCGAAGCTCGGAGCTGACAATCTCCGCCAACCGGGCCTGTCCGGCCACTTCCGTGCGAACCGACTTAAAGAAGGCGAGCGGATCAGCAATCTTCCAGCGGGTGATATGATCCACCACCACCCGTTTCTTATCCCCCGTCAGGTACTCGGCCGGGGCGGCGTCACTGACCAGGACCCGCCTCTCAAACCGATTGATCGTCTGCACGAGCGGCAACTTCATATGAAGCCCCGGCTCTTTGATCGTCCGCTTGTACTCTCCAAACTGCGTGATGATCGCCTGCTCGGTTTCATCGACGATGAAGACTCCCTGGGGAACAAAAAGGATCAAGAAAATCATCAGCGGGCCCACTGCCCCAAACCACTTGGATTTCATTGGGCAACTCCCTGCTGCGAAAAGCGGGCCCGTTTGGCCAACTCTTTAACCACAGCAGAAGAACGGGCTGACGACCCGAACTCCGGCGGCCGGCAGATGCCTTCGCACTGGGGGCACAAAGCGCTCAACATCGTGACTTCCTCCAGTCCCACCGGAACGCAGTTCCTAAACGCGGTCGGGTGCGCCGAGGCATGGCTACGCTATACGAACATCGCGGCCTCGGAGGATGGGAAGAGTCCTATCCAAGCCGATGAAGTTACGCTCTGTTGCGCGGGCGAGGGCACAACCAGCGAGGGCGAGTTTTGGGAGGCCATGAATACGGCGTCAAACCTCAAGCTTCCCGTGCTGTTCCTCATTGAAGACAACGGCTATGCCATATCGGTGCCGGTAGAGGTTCAGACGCCCGGCGGATCGATTTCGAAGCTGGTGTCCGGTTTTCCAAACCTGCACATCGAAGAGGTAGATGGGTGCGACCCCTTGGCTTCTTATGACGCCGTAGGTAGGGCTGTTGCGCATTGCAGGAGTCGCAAAGGTCCGTCACTCGTACACGCTCACGTGATCCGGCCGTACTCCCACTCGCTCTCGGACGACGAGGTTCACTACAAGTCAGCCACAGAGAGAGAAGATGAAAGCGCGCGCGATCCTCTCAAGACTTTTCCTGCGAAACTGATAGCTGATGGAGTGGCATCGGACGAGGAAATTGCCACCATCGCTGCCGAGGTCGACGAAGAGGTGCAGTTGGCCGTTGACATCGCTCTTGCGTCACCCCAACCGGATGCGGATACGCTTTTCGCGCACGTGTACTCCGAAGAGGTTGACCCGACGTCCGAACCGTTTGACACCGAAGACGATCCGCACTTTACCGGTGATCCTACGACGATGGTCGACCTGCTCAACAAGTGTCTTTCCGATGAGATGGAGCGGGACGAACGCATAGTCGTATTTGGGGAAGACGTTGCCGATGTATCCCGTGAAGAAAACATCGAGGATATGAAGGGTAAGGGTGGTGTTTTCAAAGTGACGTGGGGCCTTCAGAAAAAGTTTGGCGGAAATCGTGTTTACAATTCTCCGTTGGCTGAAGCCAACATTGTTGGGCGGGCGATTGGATTGGCTTTGAGAGGCATTAAACCCGTCGTTGAAATACAGTTCTTCGATTACATCTGGCCTGCTTATCACCAGATCAGGAATGAACTGGCAACCATGAGATGGAGAAGTAATGGAGCGTTCAGTGCACCTTTAGTTATACGAACGACGTACGGCGGATACCTAAAGGGTGGCTCCATATTCCACTCGCAGACAGGGGCGGCGATCTACACGGGCCTCCCCGGGCTGCGTGTTGTTTGTCCTTCCAACGCCCTGGACGCCAACGGATTGCTGCGAACCGCCATCCGCTGCGATGATCCTGTCATCTTCCTGGAGCATAAGCACCTATACAGGCAGACGTACAACAAGGCGCCGTATCCCGGTGCGAACTTTTCCATCCCCCTTGGAAAGGCCAGGGTCGTGCGTGATGGATCGGATGTCACGGTCGTTACGTATGGGGCGGTGGTGCAGCGGGCGGTTGCAGCCGCGAATCAGATTGCGGAACAAGACGGGCTGGAAACCGAAGTGATCGATCTTCGATCGCTGAGCCCGGTAGACTGGGATACAATAGGCCTGTCGATTCGCAAGACCAACAAGGTCATAGTAGCCTACGAAGATTCTCTCTCCTGGGGATACGGAGCTGAAATTGCTGCAAGAATAGCAGACGATCACTTCGCGTGGCTCGATGCGCCTGTGAAACGGATCGCATCGACTGACACTTGGGTGGCTTACTCGCCCGAACTAGAGGATGTGATCCTTCCTCAGACACCGGATCTCGCCGCGGCCATCCGCGAAATCGGTTCGTTCTAGTTAGAACGGTAAGCGGTAAAGCGTAAGGGGAACTCTCTTTCGTTCCAATCCTACGGGTTCGTAACCCTTCCGATCGCCTCCTTGATCTCGCTCGCGGCACCGATGGCAGCGTTGATATCGATCGAAAGCGCACGGGCCTGCTGTGTGGCGCGCGTGATGTCATCGAGAACATCGTTGATGCCGGCAGACCTCAGACGCAGCATATCGAACCGCACGTTCTGAACAGCGAGAACGCACGATTCAAACTGCGACTCGATATCTGCTCTGCGCCGGACAAGTTGCGCCAGGGATTCACGCTGTTTTTCCAGGAGCTTCAACCGGCGGGATACCTCTGCTCCTTCATCGGCACCCTCTGCTTCGGCCCGCGCCGCCGCAATTCGGTGATCGAGTTCCGAAACATATGTCTCGTCGACGTGATCTTCCATCTGTTGAAGCGTCGTACCTAGCTCCACCGCCCGTTTGAAAAGGCCATCCACGGTTTCTTGGATATCCGGGAGCATTTCTTTTTCGGTTGCAGAGAGTTTCTTGTACATCTGCGCTATTGCAACCCGGTCAGATTTCATCTGTTTGATCTGGCTGCCAAACTTTCCGAACTCGCCTGTCGATGGCTCGGGCAGTTTGGGAAGCCGTGGAGTGTCTGAGACTTGCGCTATCATCTCGACGGCATCGGCAGCGGGGGGACGATAGATGACGTCACGCCAGCTATAGCCGGCCGACCACAGCCGTCCATATCTGAGCGACAGACCTATACCCCAAGCTGCAGCGGGAAAGAGAAACCACGGTTCAGAGATGCCCGTGACGACGTTGAATAGGAGCAGAGAGCCATTTACCGATATGTATGAGGCGAACTCCTTTCGAAACTTCCGCACGATGGACGGTCCGCCGGCATCGCTCTCTGTCTTTTCTCGAAGATCCTGGCCCGTTCGCCGAGCTACGGCCTCATCCCGCTCGCGTCGGTGTGGGCGCCGGTCTTTCCTGCGAACCGGGTGTCGCGAACGAGTATCAGGAGCCGGCGACCTTCGCGCAGCCCGCGGACGGTAGGATACCGACGATCTGCTTTCGAGCGCGCGTCGTAAGGCGTCCGCCGACGGCCACCGGTCGTTCGAGTCTTTTTCGAGACACTTGGCGACCGTCGCGGCTAACTCTTCGGGACACTCGGGCCGGCGTTCTAATATGTTCGGCGGCGACTCCGTTATCTGTTTCATCAAGATTCCCGGTACGGTTGGAGCCTTAAAGGGCAGCTCGCCCGTGATCATCTCATAGGTGACAATTCCCAACGCATAGATGTCGCTGCGAGCATCGATGTCCCCGTCCCCGGCTGCCTGCTCGGGACTCATGTAACTCGGTGTCCCTATGGCTACGCCGGTTCCCGTTAGCCCCGTACCGGAATCGAGAGCCTTGGCGATACCGAAATCGGTTACCATCACCCTCCGGCGGGGACCTTCGAGGAGTATGTTGTCGGGTTTGATATCGCGATGAATGATTGCCTGAGAGTGCGCCTTGCCGAGCGCGTCGGCTGTCTCTTTTGCTATTCGGCGCGCCTCTTCAACGGGAAGCTTCTTTCTTCTCCGCAAACGTTGGCCCAGCGATTCGCCATCAACAAAACCCATGACGAAATACACCATCTTCGCGGCCTCCCCGACCGTGTGGATCGGCACGATGTGCGGATGTTGCAGCCGGGCTGCGGTCTGAGCTTCCCTCGTAAACCGCTGCCTAATATCGCTACGGTAGGCCAACTCCGGCGGAAGTACCTTGATAGCTACGCGACGGTCGAGCTTCAGATCCCTGGCGAGGAGAACGAGTCCCATCCCGCCGCGACCGATCTCTCCCTCGATCTTGTAGGAGTCGGCTATCGCTTCCCCCAGTCGTTCTGCTAATGTCTGCTCTATTTCTTCCATTCGCGTGACAAGTAGAAGGTTGCGGGGGTAGATTACCCTACCCGGAAGTGCAAGGCAAGTATTCCACGTACCTGCTCTATTGGAGCAAAAATGCGTAGCGTAAAAGATTCTGACGGGCGCGAGTGGACCGCTGAAACAGTTGGCCGGACATCAGGATTGATGTCTCGGTCCGGACTCTCCAAGCCCGAGTTGGAGCCCGCCGACATCATCCGGTTTACCTGCCGCAAAGACCCCAGCGAGCCGCAGCGGGAAGTTACTGCGAAAGCTGGTCTATTTGAAACTTTCACAGCAGAAGAACTCACATCCCTCCTTGAGTTAGCGCCAAAAATGCCAGGCGCCTAACACAATCTCTCCATGAAACTGCCGTTGTGGCAGTAACTATGTTTCATTATGCAACATAGGCATCTTTAGATATCCCTATGACACTATGAACGGCAATTTTGAGGCCAGAAATTCTGGCATGATCGGTGCGGTCAAGATCTGATGAGCGATACACTCCGACTGTGACGGTGTATGAATCTGTGAGGATTAGGTGTGATGACTGAGATTGAGAGCGTGACCCGATTGAAGCTACCCGTATTGCCTCTGAGGGAAGTGGTCCTATTTCCCGGTGTCACGGCTCCCATCGGAGCCGGCCGGCCTGGTACGCTGCGGGCTATCGAGGCTGCGTTGACGGACGATCAACGGCTCATCTTCGCAGTATCCCAGAAAGAAAACGTCGAGCAGGTTGAAGCAGAGGATCTGTATACGATGGGAACGGTTGCGCGAATCGGGCAAATCCAACGGGGGATCGGCGGTGTTCAACTCCTGCTGCACGGTGAGTATCGTGCCAACTCTTTGCAGTACGGCCAGGGTGATGGGTACCTGGAGGCAATCGTCAACCGAACGCCTATCCTCGCTCCGGTCGACCCGGATGAAGCTGGCTTTCTCGCCTTGTGCAAGGAGACTCGTGAGCGCGCCAGCGAACTAGGGCGCATTTCTGGACTCGGAGACGATGTCGTCAAGCAGGTGCTAAAGGAAGTCAGTGAGCCGGGTGCCTTTGCCGACCTTGTGGCGGGGTACATCGACATTTCTCCTGCCGAACGCCAGGCTCTCCTCGAAACTCTCTCCGTCGAGGCGCGTCTTCGGAAGGTTCTCGTGCACGTGCAACGGCAGATCGAACTCTACGATGTCCAGGAGGACATCAAGTCGAAGGTCCAGGAAGAACTCGGTGAGCGGCAGCGTGAGATGTTGTTGCGCGAACAATTGAAGGCGATTCGCAAGGAGCTGGGCGAGGGTGACGATGAAGCCGACACCGACGAACTCCTTCAGCTGGTCAAGGAGCTTGACCTGCCCGATGAAGTCAGGAAAGAGGTTGACCGTGAAGTAAAGCGACTCGAGCGCTCGTCGCGCGAGTCTATGGATGCCCAGGTAATCCGCACATACCTCGAAACCATCACCGAGCTACCGTGGAATGAAAAGAGCAAAGACCATCTGGATCTCGTTCAGGCCGAGGAGATTCTTGGCGAGGATCACTACGGTCTTCAGGATGTGAAGGATCGGGTGCTGGAGTTCCTTGCAGTTCGACAGCTGCGCGATGCCAACAACAGAAAGAAAGAGACTCCGGCTGGCAACGAGGATGACAAACAGAAAGCGCCAATATTGCTCTTCGTTGGCCCACCGGGTGTGGGAAAGACGTCGATTGCTCAGTCGATCGCCAGAGCTATGGGTCGCAAGTATGTTCGGATCTCACTTGGCGGCGCGCGGGACGAAGCGGATATCAGAGGACACCGGCGAACCTATGTTGGGGCGATGCCGGGGAGGATCATCCAAGGTATGAAAACCGCGGGAACCAAGAATCCGGTGTTTCTGTTGGATGAACTGGACAAACTGGGCGTTTCGTTTCAAGGAGACCCAGCGGCCGCGCTACTCGAGGTGCTCGACCCCGCACAGAACGACACATTCGTCGATCACTACCTTGGAGTGCCGTTCGACCTCTCGGAAGTTCTGTTCATTGCGACGGCGAACTTACTGAACACAATTCCCGGACCATTACTCGATAGGATGGAAACCGTCGAGTTCTCGAGTTACTCCGAGCGGGAAAAGCTGGAGATCGCGCGCCGGTATCTGGTCCCTAGGCAGATCAACGAAGCGGGACTATCGGACGAACAGTTTTCGGTTGACGACGAAGCCATCAAAACGTTGATCTCTAACTACACTCGGGAGGCTGGTGTTCGCCAGTTCGAAAGGGAGTTTGGGAGGGTGGCGCGCAAGGTGGCGCGTAAGATTGCAGCGAAAGAGGTCGAAAGTGTCGCTGTCGGAGCCGACGAAGTCAGTGGACTTCTCGGGCGACCCAAAGTACGGCCGGAGAAGGCGTTCGAGGAGGACCAGGTCGGGGTGGCAAGTGGTATGTACTACACTCCCGCGGGCGGCGACATCATGTTCGTTGAAGTCTCCGTAATGCCCGGCAAAGGGGAGCTCGTCTTGACTGGACACATGGGTGAAGTGATGAAAGAATCCGCTCGTGCCGCCCTTACCTGCACCAAGACGTTTGCCGCGGAGTTCGGAATCGCAGCGGGACTTTTTGCCGAGAAAGATATTCACATACACGTGCCCGCCGGGGCTATCCCCAAGGACGGGCCTTCGGCAGGCGTGGCCATGGCAACCGCTCTCGTCAGTGCGTTGTCGGGAATACCGGTTAGACATGATGTGGCGATGACCGGTGAGCTGACCCTCTCGGGTCGAGTGCTGCCCATCGGGGGCGTGAAGGAAAAGGTATTGGGAGCGTGCCGCGCCGGCATCGACACCATCTTGCTTCCAAAGGACAACCTCGCCGATCTTGAGGACATCAGCCCTGAGGAGCGGAAGCGAATCAACGCTATCGCGTTAGAATCTCTCGGCGACGCTCTAAGAGTGGCACTTCGCAGACAGCCGTCCGACGGTAGTGGCGAAACATCGCAGCTTGCGGACGCAGTCGGGGCCGGACGGTAACGATGCTACCAGGTTAGCCAACGGTTCAGTAGCGACCATGTGCGCTGGAACCATGCTTCCCGTGCCCCTGAGTCTGGGTCAAACATCACCGGCTCGAACAAGAAGTACCCAACCAACAACAAGATGATCTGCCGCGCGACGTAGTCCGGGTCGAGGTCGTCGCGGATCTGTCCCCTACCCTGTCCCACGATGACCGCAGTGCGGATGTCGGGGATAACATCAGTCACACCTGCAGCGGACGGACTCCCGGCATCCGTTAGAACCTGAAAGTAGAGTCTGACCGCCTCGGGACTTTCGGCGAGTCCCCGGAAGAGGTTTTCAACCAATTGTTTGAGTGTTGGCGCGGCTCCCGTAGTCGAAGAGACACCAGCGGAGTACACACTTGCGACCTTTCGGGTCAGTTCCTCATAAAGGCCCCGCTTGGAGCCAAAATAATAGAAAATAAGTTGTTTATTGACTCCAGCAGATTCGGCGATTCGTGCTACCCGCGCGCCTGCGAAGCCAAGATCTGCAAATTCTCGCGTTGCCGCGGCAATGATTGCGGTGCGGGTGTTTCGGACGCCGCTCGGGACTGAATTCATATTCAATCAACTGGTTGGTTATTACGTACGAATCTGCAACCGTTCCTGGTTTCTGTCAATCTCTTAGGCTGTGCGAGTTACGGCCGAGAAAGCCGCGCGTA
>JACZUR010000085.1 GCA_022573095.1 Gemmatimonadota bacterium
AGTTCCCATTGATCGGGGCGTACTAGCAGGTTGGCGCCGCCTTGGAGCCCGATCATTCCAGCCCCTTCCATGGACTGTATCAGGTAGGGGATCTCAGACTGTTCGAGCAGTCCGCCGGCCGTTTCGGCTTCAGCGGCGGTTCGAAAGTTCGCTAGCGTCACGAGGTTTTCCATTGTTTCAATAAAGGTCGGGATGAGCTAGCAAGGGAGGGGGGGGAGGGGGGACCCGCCTATACAGGGAATAGTTGGATGGGGGTCAGTCTGGTAATCGAGTCTTTGAGGTCACTATCGAGAGGCAGAGCCAGGAACTGATCCAGATTCTGCCGCAGCCCCCTGACTCCCGGACTGGGCCAGTCGGTGCCCCAGATGACCCTGTCTCCTATCTCGCCGATACGCGGGAAATAATCCAAGAGTTTCTTTGGTGGAATTCCCGAAAGTTCGAGATAGACATTCCTGTGACGTCGCAGCACGAAGAACGCTTCGTCCATCCAGAGCGGCCGGCCGCCGTGTGCCATCAGTATGGTCAGGTCGGGAAAGTCTATTGCCACATCGTCCAGCTCCATGGGACGGCCGTACTTGGATCGCGCCCCGGGAAAGATGCTCGTGCCGGTGTGAATCATTACCGGCAGTCCGCGTTCCTCGCATCGACGATAGATGCGTCCTAGGGATTCCAAGCCCTGAGTGTAGGCGTTCGCAGCGTAGCACTGATGTGGGGGGTGTATCTTCAGGCACCTGATACCCAGTCGCAGGAGTTCTTCGACCTGGCCTTCCGGGTCACGCGTGTGAAGTGCATTGACGCCGCCAAACGGTATCAGCCTCTCCGGAGCAGCCTCAGCGTATCGGGAAGCGAACTCGTTTGTCGAGTCGTCGAACCCCATCACGTCCTGGCTTGGATAGTTGATTAGTCCGGTGCGCCAGATGTTGTCTCGATCCATCACCTCGAGAAGCATCTTCGGGTCGTCGGTCAGTTCGATCAGCCAGTCCCAGTGATCTTCCTTGCCCTTGCGCATGACGGCGGCGACATCAGGCTTCAGGTCCCTGAAGGGCTGGATGTGGATATGGATGTCGGTCACACCCGGTAGTGTCATCTACCCTTGAACTCAGGTGTGCGCTTTTCGAGGAAGGCCGCAACGCCCTCCGCTTTGTCTTCGGACGAGAACGCCAAGCCGAAAAGAGTCTTTTCGTGGCGCAGGCCTTCGTCGAGCGGGGCCCGAACACTCGCTCGTGCGGCTTCTTTGATGAGCTGGAGTGCCACCGGGCTCTTCTGTGCAATCGAAGCCGCTAGTTCTCTTACCCGCGCCATCAACTCGTCGGCGGGTACCACTTCATCCACGAGTCCGATACGAAGGGCTTCGTCGGCGTTGATCATGTCGCCGGTGTACATGAGTTTGAGCGCGGTCCCTAGGCCCACGAGACGGGGGAGCCTCTGCGTGCCGCCGCCACCGGGAATGATTCCCAGATTGACCTCCGGTTGTCCAAGTTTCGCCTTGTCCGACGCGATACGTATGTCGCATGCCATCGCGATTTCGCACCCGCCGCCTAAACAGAATCCGTTGATCGCCGCGATTATCGGTTTGGGAAACGCGTCGGCGGCCTCGAACACCGTTGGTGAACTCATCGCCCTGTACTGATCTACCGGACTCCGCCCCTCGAATTCGGTTATGTCGGCGCCCGCGATGAAGGCTTTGCCGGCGCCGGTCAGGACTGCGACTCGGATTTCATCGTCATCTTTGAGGTCTTCGAACGCGGCGATGAGTTCGCGTCGAGTGGGTCCGTTGAGAGCATTGAGTTTATCAGGGCGATTTATGGTCAACGTCGCTATGGCATCGCCCTTATCGACTAATACGTTTACTGCTTCGGCCATACGTAGAATCCTTTCCCGGTTTTCTTTCCCAGCTCACCCGAACTCACTTTGTCCTTCAGGATCTGCGGCGGTTGATACTGTGTTGAGTGAAACTCGCTGAAGAGGTGTTCAGCAATTGCGAGTCTAATGTCGAGTCCTACGAGATCGGAAACTCTCAGCGGTCCCATTGGATGGCCGTAACCGAGTTCCATTGCCTTATCGATATCTTCTGGTGATGCGACTCCCTGTTCGACCATCCGCATAGCCTCCAATCCCAGCACCACGCCCAGCCGGGAGGTTGCAAATCCAGGCGTATCTTTAACTGAGATAGCGGTCTTACCCATATGTTCGGCGACTTCGCGTACAGTGGCGAGCGTTTCTGGGGACGTATCTGCGTGAGACACGATCTCGACCAACTTCATGATGTGAACAGGATTGAAAAAGTGCATGCCGACGACCTTATCAGGCCGCTCTGTCACCTCGGCGATCTGTCCTATTGATAGCGAGGAAGTGTTGGATGCCAGTATGGCGGACGGATCTGCCTGTGAGTCCAGCTCGGCGAATAGCGATCGTTTGACGTCGATGTCCTCGATAATCGCCTCGATGACTAACTGCGCGTTCTCGACTGCGGCGTTCCGATCGCCGGTGAATGTAATGCGGGCCAGCGCCGCGTCTGCAACCTCCTGGGTGGCCTTTCCACGCTCAACCGCACCCGCGAGATTTCCGGCGACGTTCGATTGCGCCCGGTCGAGTGCCGCCGCGGTGGTGTCCGTTATCGCAACATCGTAGCCGGCCATCGCGGCGACTTGAGCGATTCCATGTCCCATCGTCCCGGAGCCAATCACTGATATCTTCGTCATCAGACTATTCGTTTTCCTACATCGGGTTTGTTTGTACAGATCGCGTCGACGCCCGAGGCAATCAATTCTTTCATCTCGCTCGCATCATCCGTCGTCCACGCAAAAACTCGCACGTCGTCGGCATGCGCGGCGTCAATTAGTTGCGCGTCCAAGAAACCCTGCGCCTGCCAAAGTATCGATGCTCCGGTGTCCAACCACTGCGATTGCGGATGCACCAGAATAGATACTGAGAGAACCCCGTACTCGATATCGGCACGCTGCTGCCGCAGCCGTTTGATGAGACGATGATCGAAGCTGTGGACCTGGCATCGGCAGGGAGCGCGGCCAATGCGCGCAAAGAGCTGTGCGTCATGGGAGGGCGGAAGATTCTTGACTTCAATGTACGCGGTTACTTTGTTGCCGATCTCTTGAAGCGCTTGGTCCAACGTCGGTATAGCTGTACCGTCATCTAGCCGCAGCTGTAGTAGTACTTCGAGATCCGTGTCCGAAATCTTGCTATCCTGAATGCGGTCGTCATGATGAACGACTAGCTCCCCGTCTCTAGTGCCGTGGACATCCAACTCAACGCCGTCTGCACCCATTTCGACCGCCAGGCGAAAGGCCTCGATGGTGTTTTCCAACGCGTAGGCAGACGCGCCGCGGTGAGCTATTACGTGCGCCAATTAGTTGAGGCTACGCAGCTCGATCCACTCGTTCTCCTTCTGGAGGCTTTCAAGCTGCCTGTAGTCGTCTTCACTGGGCGTTACGGACGCGAGGTACTGTGAGTACCTATCCGCACTAAGAGGCTCACCGTCGACTGTGTAGTGCTGGTGAGCGTAATCACCGATTTTTCGATTGAAAGACATCTCCGGTATGCGGAGCCAGCGGTCACGATCGGGTATTTGACTATTCAATCTGTCAACGAGGCGGATTACTTCGTCACAGTACAACTGTCGAGACGCCTCATTGAGGCGATCCTTTTGCGCATCTTTCCGGTTGTCGCGTTCGTCGAATCTTCCCTTGATGCCCCATACGTACGCCCAATGAGCAGACGACGAGTGATCGGTACCGAAGAGATCGAACGCAGTGGGGACCCACTTGTTGAAGAACTTCTGCATCAGCTCGGGAGGTACGACGCCTGCTTTGATAATCCGCAGCAGGCCGCTGTTGCCGGTGCCTAAGTGGTAGCTCTCTTCCTTGAGCATCGGTCCCATCGACCGTGCCAGCGGATCGAACGCCGAGGTCGATAGCATCTTGAGTTGGAACTTGCCGTCGCGGTCTATGAACTGCGCGTAGGTGAAGAAGTCGAGCCAGTTGGCAATCATCACGTTGAAGCTTCCCAAGAGCCGTTGTCCTTCGTCCGCGGTACGTTCGAGCATCTTCTGAGCTTCGCGGCGCCCTTCGTCGCCGAAGTGCTCACACAGCAGGTAAGACATCTGCCAGCCGTGTCTCATCTCTTCGCACATTACGCGCATGATGGAAAGGAGGTCGTAGTCACTTGGTGGACTGAGAAGCAGGTTCCGCTGCTGTTCAACGGAGGCGAACTCTGTGTCGCCCTGGTAGATGATGAGATTCATAAGGGCGTCCCGGACCCGCTGATCTGGAATATGCATCAGCGTGGGCCACTTGAGTTGGCCCTTATAATGGCCGAACTCGATTTCCGTCGCTTCCGGCTCTCCGAACTTGATGTCGAATTCGAATTCGCGAAGTTCCTTGCGTTCCAGCCCGATGGAGTCCTGCCAGAAGTAGAAGTAATCGATCCAGTCGTCCCAATTATGAACCTTGCGCATATGTAAATCCTTAGTGTGCCGAGTTACTTACCCTTGAAGTTGGGCTGACGTTTTTCTACGAAAGCCTGAAATCCTTCGCGGACGTCTTCACTCTGGAAACATGTGAGCTGGTTCTGTAACTCGATATCCAACATTTCGTCCAGCGTGCTTTCGAAACTCTGATAGATCGCCTGCTTCGAGAGGGCCAGAGCGATGGGCGGCTTCTTGGCGAGAAACATCGCAAGTTTTCGCGTAGCCTTGGGTAGCTGGTCGTGGGGGACCACCTCGTTTATGATGCCCATGCGGTTAGCCTCGAACGCGTCGATCATCTCGCCCTTGAAAATCATCTCTATCGCTCTCGAGTAACCGACAAGGCGGGGGAGGAAAAAAGTTCCGCCCCAATCCGGGTGCAGGCCAATGCTATTGAACGTTTGGCCAAGTGACGCTCGGTCCGACGCAATGCGGAGGTCGCACGCCAGAGCGAGATTGGCGCCGCCGCCAGCAGCGGGACCGTTCATGCTCGCTATCACGGGTTTGGGGGCCTTCCTGATAGCGGTTACGACGTCGCGACCTGCCTCGACGAGTGATTCAAACGCGGCGACATTCCCCTCTTCGATCAGCTGTCGCATATAGTCGATGTCGGCTCCGGCGCAGAAGGCGCGCCCGGCGCCGGTAATCACGATGACGCGTACGTCGTCGCTCTGCGCGAGCTCGGTAACAACCCCCGCTAGTTCCTCCCGCATACTATCTACGAACGCGTTCAGTTTGTCGGGGCGGTTAAGCGTGATCGTCCCGATCGCGCCGTCGATGCCGACTAATAGGTACTCTGAACGAGTCGCAGCCGTGCTCACTGGCTCTCCACAATCATTGCAATCCCCTGACCGACTCCGATACACATCGTCACCAATCCGTACCTGCCGCCGCTTCGCTTTAGCGCGTGAACCAGAGTCGTAAGTAGTTTCGCTCCTGTGCCACCGAGCGGGTGCCCGAGCGCTATGGCACCGCCGTAGATGTTCACCTTTTCGACGTCCAACTTCAGATCCCTAATGCAGGCGATCGACTGCGCCGCGAACGCTTCATTGATCTCTACCAAGTCAATGTCGTCTATGCCTAACCCAGCTCGTTCCAGCGCTTTCTTCGTGGCCGGGATCGGTCCCAGTCCCATGCATGACGGGTCGACGCCCGCGACAGCCGACGATACCACCCTCGCCACCGGCTTTGTATCTGTGGCCGTAGCCGATTCTTCCGACAGCACCAGCAGCGCCGCCGCGCCGTCGTTGATCCCGCTCGATGATGCAGCCGTGACCGTTCCACCTTCCTTAAAAGCCGGTTTCAGTTTGCCAAGGTGTTCCATCGTGACATCGCGCGGATGCTCATCTTGCGAGAACTCGACGTCCGGCCCCTTTCGCTGCGGAACCGGGACGGGAACGATCTCGTCGCTGAACACACCCTCGTCGAGCGCCGCCTTAGCTTTCTGCTGGCTTCGCAACGCGAACTGATCCTGCTCTTCCCGGGAGATACCGTACTGCTCTGCTACCACTTCAGCTGTTTCACCCAAAGAAATCCTCCACTCACCGCGCATTGCGGGGTTCACGAATCGCCACCCCACCGTGGTGTCGGCCGTCTGAGGCTGGTGTCTGTCCCATGGGTTACCTGTTTTCAACGTCACGTATGGTGCGCGGGTCATGCTCTCGACGCCACCCGCGACGAACGAGTCTCCCTCATCAGCCTTTATTGCGTGTGCCGCGTTCACTACAGCCTGCAGTCCCGAACCGCACAGGCGATTTACGGTCTGCCCGGGCACCTCAACCGGAAAACCCGCGAGCAGCGCTGCCATTCGAGCCACGTTGCGGTTGTCCTCCCCGGCTTGGTTTGCGCAGCCGAGAATTACATCGTCGAGTTTCGCCGGATCGAATCCGACGCGATCGACCGCCGCCTTCACCGAGATAGCTGCGAGATCGTCTGCTCTAACGTTAGCTAAAGCTCCGCCGTGCGTTCCGACGGGAGTCCGTACCGCCGAGCAGATAAACACGTCGCTCAAAGACCGATCCAGACCGTTTTGTTTTCGGTGTACCCGTCCAGAGCCAGCTTGCCCAGGGTGCGCCCAAATCCGCTGGCTTTGTAACCTCCGAAAGGTGCAGCCGGATCATAAAAGTTGTAAGTGTTGACCCAGACCGTACCTGCGCGAATAGCGCGTGCGACCCTGTGCGCCTTGGCGACATCTCGGGTCCAGACGCCCGACGCGAGTCCGTATTCTGTGTTGTTGGCGAGCGCTATTCCTTCTTCCTCGTCGTCGAATTTCATGACGGAGAGTACAGGTCCGAAAATTTCTTCATCGACGATCTTCATTCCCGTCTTGGCATCGGCGAATACGGTTGCTTCGACAAAATAGCCTTTGCCATCAACCGTAGCTGCGTTGCCGCCGACCACAAGAGTCGCCTCGCTCTTTCCGGATCCGATATAGGCCATCACCGTCTCCTGCTGGCCCTTTGATACCACGGCTCCCAGTCGAGTGTCCTTATTAAACGGATCACCCGGAACCAGTTTTGCGGCTCGAGCGGCCAATTGTTCCACCAATTCGTCGTGGACTGAGCTTTGAACCAGCAGTCTCGAACCAGCGGCACATACCTCGCCCTTGCCGTAGAAGATTCCGTTGATCGCGCCACGCGTGGCAGCTTTGATGTCCGCGTCCTCAAACACGATGTTGGGGCTCTTACCTCCGAGTTCGAGAGTCACGCGTTTGAGCGTGTCGGCGGCGTCGCGCATCAATCCCTTGCCGACCTCGGTGGACCCCGTGAACGAGATCTTGTCCACTCCGGGGTGCTTCACCAGCGCAGATCCGACCGTCGAGCCGCCACCCGTGATCACATTGAACGCACCGGGAGGGAATCCTGCGTCGTTCATGACTTCGGCCATCGCAAGGGCTGTGAGCGGTGTCTCGCTCGCGGGCTTGATGATGATCGTGCAACCCGCCGCGAGGGCCGGGGCGAACTTCCACGATGCCAGATTGAGCGGGAAGTTCCACGGAACTATCCCCGCAACGACACCGACCGGTTCACGCAGAGTATAAGTGAAGAAAGAGCCGCTAACGGGAAGCGTTTCGCCCGTGAGTTTATCCGTCCACCCGGCGTAGTAACGCAGGGTCTCGACGCTCATGGAGATATCTATCTTGGACTCGAAGTAAGGCTTGCCGTTCTGCTGTGTTTCGAGTTTTGCTATGTCCTCGAGCCGTTGCTGCAGGATGTCAGCCGCCTTGGCGAGCAACTTGCCACGGTCTCGCGCGGCCATGTTCTGCCACTCGTCGCTCTCGAAGCATCTTCGGGACGACTCGACTGCGCGGTCTACGTCCTCCGCGTCGGCCTTGGCAACCTCGGCGAGAACTGCTTCGGTGGCTGGATTGATGACCGCAAACTTCTCGCCCGAGGCCGCCCCCAGCCACTCGTTGTCTATGAAGAGGTCGGTTCTCACCTATGCACCCTTGAACTCCGCCATACGCTTCTCCATGTAGGCGGCCAGGCCTTCCTTGGCGTCGCTGCTCTGGAAGAGTTGCTGTTGCAGCTCGCGTTCGATCGTGAGGCCGCTCTCGAGCGGTACCTCGAGGCCCGAGCAGACGGCGCGCTTGATAAGACCGACCGCTTTGGAAGCCTTGTTAGGTGGGCAGAACTGTTTGGCGTACATCATCACCTGGTCCCAGTACTCGTTGCGCTCGAAGACGTGGTTTACGAGGCCGAGCTCCTGGGCCTTCTCGAACGAGAAGGTCTCGCCCTTGATCATCATCTCGATCGACTGCGACTTGCCGATGATGCGGGAGAGACGCTGAGTTCCGCCGGTACCAGGGAGAACGCCGAGGGTTACTTCTGGCAGTCCGATCTTACCGCAGTCTTTGCGGGCCAGGCGGATGTCGCACGCCATGGCTATCTCGAGTCCACCACCAACCGTGTGTCCG
>JACZUR010000272.1 GCA_022573095.1 Gemmatimonadota bacterium
TGCATCGTTGAGATGTCGACCTTTACGATCTCGATGGCATCGAAAAGCTGCTCATCGAGGTTTCGCCGTGCGATACGCCGGTTCACGATCGCGTCGTCGTAGTCATCGATAATCTCCTTCAGCCGCCGCTCCGTAACGTTGAGAGATCGCGACGAGCGGAAATACAGCTGGACGGTAGATTGCCGGTCGGAGTTGACCCGGTCGAGAAACGTTGACGGGATTACCACCGCACCGTCGATCCTGTCGGCACGAATCTGCCTCTCCACATCCTCGATGGCCACACCCGAAACGACCGTTATGAGAGAGTCTCCAGAGATCATAGAATCGAGTTCGGGAGCGAACTCGGCGCCAATTACTGCAACGTTGATCTGCTTTGTATCGGCCTTCCTCTGCTGGCGCTCGGCGAACCTGACCGCAACAAACATTAGTACTGGGATCACGAGCATCGGAACAACTATCATCATGATGATCGTGCGCCTGTCACGCAGCGTGTCGATCAATTCCTTGCGGAATATGGTCAGAGTCCGGTTCACTAATCCTCCCCTACGAGCCGAATGAACTCATCCTCGTACGTAGACATCTGCATCTGCGCCTCGAAACTCTCGATGGTTCCGTTGAAGTACAGGCGACCTTTATGAAGGATCGCGATGTCATCGCACAGCAGTTTAACCTCAGACATCTGATGCGTGGAAAACAGAACTGTCTTTCCTTGCGTCCTGCAGTCACGGATCAGATCAATGATGCTGCGAGAGGTCATCACATCGAGGCCCAGCGTCGGCTCATCAAACACGACAACCGGTGGATCGCTGATCATCGTCCTCGCTATCGACACCTTTTGCTTCATTCCCGAACTGAGCTGGGCCACTCTGCGATCGGCGAAGTCGTTTATATCGAGCAGATCGAACAGTTTTCTCTTCTGAGATTCGAATAATGCGCTCGGCATCATGTGGAGGTCCGCATGGTAACGCACCATCTCGAGCGCGGTGAGGCGGTGGTATAGACCGGTGTTGCCGGTTAAGAAACCTATCTTCTCGCGGACCGCACGGGGATCTTCTTCGACGTCGACGCCGGACACCGTAACCCGGCCCCCAGAGGGCCTGAGCATCGTCGCTATGATCCTCAGGGCGGTGGTCTTGCCGGCGCCGTTCGGGCCGAGCAGGCCAAACACTCTACCCGGCCGGCATTCGAAGCTCACATCCTTCAAGGCTTCGAGGGATGGCGACTTCATGAAACCTTCACCCAACTCCCGCCGCATCCGACGGTTGAGTTTGAAGCGCTTAGAGAGTCCCTCGACCTTGATCATCGCAGCAACCACCCATTAGGGAGCGTTATCACTATTCCATCATGGCATCACGAAGCACTCTGAACTCGGTTCCCTCATTCCAGTTCGGGAACGCCGACTCGTTCGAAAGCCTGTACCCGACTCGGAATAACAGCCTGATATCTTGCAGCGCGCCAGCAACATCCCAGTTGGGGTCAAATTCGTCCGTCGGCTGATGGTAGCGTTCCGCCCTGTACTCAGCCATTCTCTCGAGCGTCCACTCAACGCCGTGCTCGACGTGGTCGATTCCGTTATCCGTGTACAACGCCGGAATACCCTGTTTCGCGAAGCTGAAGTGGTCAGACCGATAAAAATAACCCTTCTCCGGTTCCGGGTCGGGCCGCACAACTCTCCCCTGTGCCGCAGCAGCTTCCGTTACATAGTCGTCCAATTCCGAGTTGCCCATTCCCACGATGGTGATGTCGTTCATCTCGCCGTAGAGATTTACTCCATCGATGTTGATCGCTGCGACGGTGTTGGATTTTGGGTAGACCGGATTTTCTCCGTAGTACGCTGAGCCGAGCAGGCCCTGTTCCTCCGCGGTGACGGCCAGAAATAATATCGAGCGCTTCGGTGGTTGAGGGAGAGACACGAATGCTCCCGCTATCTCCAGTATGGCGGCCGTCCCTGTCGCGTTGTCCGCAGCGCCGTTGTAAAGACCGTCACCGTCGATCGACTCGTCATTACCGAGGTGATCCCAATGGGCCATATAGACGACTATTTCGTCCGGGCGCTCGCTACCACGGAGCAAGCCCAACACGTTGTTC
>JACZUR010000086.1 GCA_022573095.1 Gemmatimonadota bacterium
GGAGAGGGTTGCGCCCACGAAGCCGGTGACCCCGTCGACGATGCCGTCCGGGGTTCCCTCTTCCTTGTAGAGCGCCCGGTCGCCCCGCGGGTCCACGTCAGCTGTTTCCAGTCCGAACCCCACCGACATGGACACGGGGCCGTAGATGCGCCGCAGGGCGTTGGCGATCAGTCTTGGATTTCGGAGGGAGTAGAGGTAGTAGAGCTCGTCCCTGAAATCGGGATTGCCCGGGGTGGTGAAGTCGGTGTTTCTCTCCCGGTCGTTGCCCTGGCCGTAGAACCGCGCCCGCAAGTCGTGATTGTAGCTGACTGACAGGCGCATCCCGAAGCCGGAGCCCGCGATGCGGGGCACTTTGAGCCGATACCGGACGATCACGCGACCCTCGGAGGAGCGAATGGCGTGGAAGGTCATCTTGTAGCGGTAGAGCCGTCTGCGGTAGTCGAGGAGCTGAAGTCTCAGTCCGACGTTCCACCCCGTGGTCCTGCTGTAGTAGAGGATGGGTAATCCGGTGAAACCGTAGGCGACCCCGCCGATGGTGAACTGGCGGCGCCTGGCCATCCATTTGACCACCTCCGCCTCTTTCCTGCGTCCCTGGTCGGCCTCGGTCCCGCCGGCCACCTGGGACGCGGAGGAGTCCTGGAACGCCTCCGGTCGCGGGACAGGGCCCTCTTCAGCCCGAGAGGGTGTGCGGCAGAGCCCGACCAGAAGCACGACCACCCACGCCACCAGCAGCTGCGGTGAGCGACTCATGTCCGTACCGCGCCTGCGCCAGAGCCCTGGTGCGGTGAGCGACTCATGTCCGTAACCGCGCCTGCGTCGAAGCCCTGATGCGACGAGCGGCCCATATCCGCGCCTACGCCGAAGCGCCGTCCTGGCGGGACCCGCCGGAGGCGGTGGTGTCGCCGCGTTCGAAGCGGCGCCTGTCCCGATTGGTGGGATCCACGTCGAGAGCGAAGCGAAGCGGCGTGATCGCCACCTCGCCGCGTTCGAGGGTTTCCATGTCTCCGCCGCCTTCGGCGCCCAGCAGGCGCAATTCGGACAGCACGTGCTCGAAGTCCTCCTCCCCTTCGCGGCGCGCGAAGAACGGACCGTACGAAGTCGACGTCACTCCGGTGAACCGCCTGGGAGTCGCCGGCGTGATGTCCGGGGGCATGTTGACCGACAGCAGGGCCGCCCCCCGCGGCAGCCCGGCGCGCAGGATCTCCTCCGAGATCTCTCTGGACACGACCGCCGCTGACCGCCACAGGGATGCCCGGCCGGCCAGCTCCGGAGACCGGTTACTCGAAGACGATGCGGTGGCACTTGTCGCGCGACTACTTATTCCCATGGCGTCACTGATTACGCCCAATTCCCAGGAGGCAGCGATACTGACGGGCAGCACGATCGAGAATCAACACGATATGGCAGAGGCTGCGCTCAAACTGCAAGACATGGGTGCCGGTGCTGTGCTCGTTAAGGGAGGACATATCAACGGAGATAAGGTAACGGATCTGTTACGGTTTGAGTCGCAGACCCGCTCCTTCAGCCACGAGCGGATTGATACAACCTCCACTCACGGCACCGGTTGCACGCTTTCCGCTGCCATCACGGCGGAGTTAGCCAATGGGCGAAGCATCGTCGACGCTGTGGAAACAGGTCTGAACTTTGTGAACCGCGCCATCGCGGCCGCTCCGTCCCTGGGCGCCGGTCACGGCCCACTGAATCACTTCGTGTCAGTAAAATGACCGGCAGGAGTTCGAAGACTGCTACAAAAACCCCACCGCCGGAAAGGGGAATATTCTGCAACCGCACGCTCAATCTCAGGGCTATTGGCGCCATAGGGTACGACATGGACTACACTCTCGTACACTACCGCGTCCACCGATGGGAGGGAAAAGCTTACGACTATATCAAAGAAAAGCTGCAAGAGGAAAATTGGCCGGTCGAACCGCTCCGGTATCAGCCCGACCTCATGGTTCGGGGCCTGATCATCGACCGGGAATTAGGCAACATCGTGAAGGCCGATCGGTTCGGTTACGTGAAGTATGCGTTTCACGGCACCAAGCCGATGGGGTTTGCACAACAAAGGAGTTCGTACGCGCGCATCCTAATCGACCTTAACGAACCCCGGTTCAAATTTCTCAACACACTGTTCTCCATGTCGGAAGCCTGTATATTCGCGCAGCTCGTAGATCTACTCGACAAGAAAGACCTCCCCGGTGTGCTGGGGTATTCCGACCTGTACTCCATTATACGTAACGCACTCGATGAAGCGCATCTGGAGGGACAACTCAAGCGCGACATCATCGGCGATCCGGACAACTTCGTGGAACCGGATCCCGACACTCCTCTGGCGCTGCTCGATCAAAAAATGGCCGGAAAGAAACTTGTGCTGATCACCAACTCGGAGTGGCCCTTCACCAACTCCATGCTTAGCTATTGCTTCGAACCTCACTTGCCGGACGGAATGCGATGGCGGGACCTTTTCGACATCGTCATAGCGTCGGCTCGCAAACCGAGTTTCTTCTCCGCGGACAATCCGGCGTTCGAGGTTGTGAATGACGATGGTTTGCTGAAACCCGCCACAATGGGACTACGAGCCAACCGGATATACGTCGGAGGCAACGCCGGCCTGGTGGAAGAACAACTCAAACTCTCCGGCGACCAGATCCTCTATGTAGGAGATCACATCTGGGCGGATGTTAAGATATCGAAGGCACTGCTGCGGTGGAGAACAGCAGCGGTCTTGAGGGAACTCGAAGCCGACATCGCAGCGACCGAAGAATTCAAGCACGATCAGATCGAACTGGATCGTCTCATGAACCAGAAAGAACGTCTAGAGAGGAAACAGTCGCAGTTGAGACTCAAGATTCAGCGGCGACGGAAGAATTATCTCGGACAGAAGCAGACAACCACCGGTCTCAAGCCGCTCGACAAAGAACTCAACGAGATTCGAATGCAGCTTGAGAAGTTAGATTCTCAGATCGCTCCGATCGCCACCCGGGCCGGGAGATTGAGCAACCCACACTGGGGACTCCTCATGCGGGCAGGTAACGACAAAAGCCATATGGCCCGCCAGGTTGAGCAGTCGGCGGACATTTACCTTTCGCGCGTATCCAACTTCCTCTACATAACCCCGTATGCCTACTTGAGATCTCGGGCAGGTTCGCTCCCTCACGACCGCAGTTCAAAGGTTTGAGCACTCGGCTACCCGGATTGCGTTCACGATGCCTGTGGCGCAGATTTGGTGCCCAATAATGATCTTTTTGATTGCAGCGGTTGCACTCCTTCTAGCCACTCCAGCCACCGCCCAGGATACCACCGAAGTGGTGGTTGTAGCGACTACCGACGTGCACGGCCACGTGATGCACTGGGATTACGTGAACAATCGGGAGGCGCCATGGGGGCTCACACGCGCAGCTACGGTCCTGGACTCGCTGCGCAGCGTGCATCGCGATAGGGTCATACTGGTAGACGCCGGCGATCTGATCCAGGGAAATCCCTACGCCTATTACTTCGCCACGAAACTTACAGGCCAGATCAACCCAATCACCGACGCGTTCAACGCCCTCGGTTACGACGCGATGGTGCTTGGCAATCACGAGTTCAACTTCGGTCTGGATGTACTGAGCCAAACCTTATCCGAAGCGAACTTTCAGGTTCTGGGAGCCAACGTCGTGCAAACGGACGGATCGCGCGCGTTCCCCGCATACGCAATGGTTAGACGGGGAGCAGCGCGAATCGGTATCGCCGGCTTTACTACTCCCGGCGCGATGGTTTGGGACCGCGCGAATCTTGAGGGCCGGACTCACATCAGACCAATCATGGATGTCGCGGCACAAACGCTGCGACAGATGGAAGATGCCGGGGCGACCGTGAAGATAGTAATCGTCCACAGCGGATTGGACGGACCCTCTTCATACGCAGACGCTGAGATCGGACCGGAAAACGTGGCCGCCCAGTTCGCCGATCTCGACGTAAAGCCTGACCTCGTAATACTGGGGCACACTCATCGCGTGCTCGAAGATTCGGTCATCAACGGTGTCCACTTCGTCCAACCCAACCGGTGGGCTCGAAGCCTCGCGGTGGTACACGTGACGATCGTAGTAGACGCCGAAGGGAACCGCAGCACTAGCATACGCGGTGAACAGATTGACCTTGCGACGGTTGAGCCGCAGGCACAGCTGACACGAAGCCTGAGACTGAGTCATGAGACGGTGCGGCGGTGGGTTGAGTCTCCGCTTGCAGCCGTTAGAGGTGACTGGAGTGCACAGTTCGCACGGGCACAGGACACACCGGTCATAGACTTCGTAAATCGTATCCAGCAGCAGATAACCGGAGCTCAGTTGTCGTCCACAGCTGCGTTCAATACCTCAGTCAGCTTCGGCCCGGACGTGGTACGACTTGGCGATATCGCAGGAATCTATCCGTACGAAAATACGCTCAAAGCCGTATTGATCGACGGGCGCTCACTCAAGACATACCTGGAACGCTCCGCTTCCTACTTTCGTACGTTCAGCTCGGATTCGCCGATAATCAACGAGGAGATTCCCGGCTACAACTATGACATCGTCAGCGGCATAGACTACACGATAGACCTATCCCGTCCCGTCGGCGACCGGATTCAAGACCTCACTTTCGACGGCAGGCCAGTAAGGCCATCGGACACTTTCACGCTTGCACTCAATAATTACCGCCAGGGAGGTGGCGGGGGATTCGCAATGCTGGAGGATCTACCCGTAGTCTACGACCGGGGGCAAAACATCAGGGATCTGTTGGTCGAAGCAGCTCGAGCGGCCGGCATGTTAGACGCAACAGCATACTTCGAAGATTCATGGCGCATCGTGCCGGAAGTTGCAGCGTCGGCAGTTCGCGCGGCATTCGGTGCGGAAGAACCGTCGGAAACAACAACGCTTAGAATTCTCGTTACCGCAGGCTTCTCTGACGCATTCGAAGCCGATTCTACCGCATGGTCCCAGAGTAATCTTGTCGGCGGTGTCGAAAGTGTGCAGGGATGGATGGATCGGCTCGAGAGAGAATGCTCTTGCGCCACGATCAGGCTGAACGCCGGAAACACGCTGCTGGGAGGGTCCATTGCGACTCTCACGCACGGCGGAGCCACAATCGAAGCGTTCAACTCCATGAACGTCGCCGCCTCGGTGGCGGGAGTCGGCGACCTGCGGTGGGGAGCCGATACGGTGTCGGCACGCTCGGCAGAAGCGAATTTCGATCTGCTTTCCGTCAATATATCTATCGGAGACGATGACTCCCCGCCAGAGTGGGCAACTGCGTGGACTGGGGTGAGGGTGGGCGATCTCACTGTCAACGTGATCGGGTTGACACTACCATCGATGGAAACCGGCAGCGACAGCGCGATAGTATTGAGAGAGGCGCTACCCGCGTTGCAGCAAGTCCTTCCCTCCGTGCGGAGCAGTCACGCCGAACTGGTAGTTTTGTTGACCAACGGAACGTTGCAGTGCGCGGAAGGACGGTGTATGGGAGACTTGCAAGAACTTGCCAGCGCGCTCGACTCAGCGGACATCGATTTGATCTTGGCACATTCTGAACCACCGGTGAGCGTGACCATAAACGGAATTCCCATTGTCGCTGTGGGCGATAATGGGACCCGACTCGGCGTTGTCGACTTTAGACGGCGCCGGGACGGCTCGCTCACTGTACGCACCGAGTTCCAGCCCACATGGGTCGATAGCGTCGTGCCCGACTCCCAGTTTACTGCAATGGTCACACGACACAGAGCCGCGGCTGCGGAAATCTTGAATCGTGAAGTCGCGACACTGAGGGTTGCCTTGATCCCGAGTGCCGGAGAAAGCCCCCTCGGCCGGCTCATCGCCGATGCCGTAAGAAACACGGCACGCGCTCCCATCGCTATCATTCCCAACTCCGTAATCAGCGACGGACTCCCCGGAGGCACGGTTACCTACGCAGACGTAATGCAGGCGGTGTCACCGGAGATTGAGATTGTACGAATCGCTGTCACGGGCCGCCGCATCCAGCAAGTGTTCGAACTCATGCTTTCCGAAGACGATCCGTCTGGGCAGATATCAGGTCTACAGGTAACCTACGACCCCGAGAAACGTGTAGGTCGCAGGGTTAAGAGAATCACTCTTCTGGATGGCAGCCGAATCAGAAACGACACCGCGTATTTCGTCGCAGTTCCGAGCACAGCAACTGCCACCGGCAACGAGAACACGTTCTTCCCTGGAGTCCGGTCACAAGGGATCGGCACTTCGTTGGCCGAGGGTCTCGCAACGTATCTCGGCAGAATACCACAGCCCATTCGCGTCCCCCAGAACGAGAGGTTTATTGCAGACCGCTGAACTGCTGACGGTGTTCGTCAACGAGCGACCCGTAGCTGTTACTCGCGGGTCTACGGCTCGAGACGCAGTTGCAGCGTTCGACCCCGACATCGCATCCAAACTCGATGAAGGCTTGGCGTACTTGACCGACGGCGTTGGAAGTAAGATCGATGCCGACGTTTCGTTATCCGCGGGCTCGATCATCCGTATCGTTCGGAGTGCAAGCAGACGTGAAGAAAAAGGCAGGTCCGCTGAATGACGCTCACCCGCGAACTGCTCAAGCAGCTTCCCAAAGCCGAACTCCACGTTCACCTCGACGGGTGCATCCGCCCGCAGACAATGCTCGACCTAGCTCCCCAGTTCGGAGTTTCCCTGCCTGCTGACGATGCCGACGCACTGGCATTGGCCATGTGCGTAAGAAACGCCAAAAATCTAGAAGAGTATCTGGAGCGTTACGAGTTTACGCTGGCCGTCATGCAGTCCCGTGAGGCTATGGAGCGCATAGCTTATGAGTTCGCGATCGACACGGCCGCTGAAAACACCAGGTATGTAGAGGTTCGATACTGCCCAGCTCTGCACACTCCGGGCCTGAGCCTGGCGGAAGCCATAGAGGCTCCAATCGAGGGATTCACGCGAGCTAGGACCGAAACTGGGATTGAGATTGGGATAATAATCTGTGGCCTCCGAACGCTTCCTCCCTCGACCTCCTACGACATGGCGAAAGCGGCGGTCGACTACCAATCCGAAGGCGTCGTCGCGTTTGATCTCGCGGGCGCCGAACTCGGTCACCCAGCGAAAGACCACGTGCGCGCTTTCGATCACGCGCTTGGCAACGGCCTCGCCATAACTTGTCACGCTGGTGAGGGATGGGGACCTGAGTCGGTATGGCAGGCCATCAACGACTGCCGAACTCAGCGAATCGGTCACGGCACTAGAGTTCTGGAGGACGCCGCACTCGAGGCCTATATAATCGAGAACCGATTGCCGCTGGAAGTATGCCTAACCTCGAACGTACACACGAACGCCGTTGCTTCCGTAGCCGAGCATCCGATTCGGCGTTACTTCGACAAAGATTGCGTGGTTACGCTCAGCACAGACAGCCGTTTGATGGACAACATTACGCTTACCGACGAATATTGGGCAGCACACACAGAACTAGGATTTACGCGCGAGGAAATCGATCAACTCATCATCAATTCCTTCGAGAGCGCATTCCTCCCCGACGATCGGAAGACTGCGCTCGTTGCCGACGTTAGACAGGAGTTAAAGAGAGTCCAATGATTGCACTCATGGAGCTGCAGAGCGCCGCCGGACAACTGGATGCCGCACGCCAGGGTCTCGACACCCCTTTCATTCAGCGCCTGATGGGCATTGTTGGAATGGCGGTGATGATTGGAATCGCATGGGCTCTGTCGAGCAACCGGAAGAAGGTCAACTGGAAGTTGGTGTCCTATGGAATCGCCCTCCAGGCTATGTTTGGATTCATTGTTCTCAAGACCGGTTTCGGTAGAGCGCTGTTTAGCACCGCCAACCGGGTGTTCGCCACTTTACTTGGGTTCACCGACACCGGCGCCCGGTTCATCTTCGGCAACCTCGTAAAGAACAACGTACCGGTAGGCCTACCGACCGGGGCGCCTAGCGACATGGCGCCCATCACCAGCGGAGAACTATGGGCTAACACTGGATCGTTCTTTGCCTTCACCGTGCTTCCAACCATAATCTTTTTTTCATCGCTTATGGCCGTCCTTTACTACATTGGTGCCATGCAGTGGATAGTAAAGGGAATTGCGTTGATAATGCAGAAAACGATGGGCACTTCGGGCGCCGAAACGCTTTCAGCGGCCGGCAATATATTCGTCGGTCAAACGGAAGCACCCCTGCTGATCAAACCGTTTGTCGATAAAATGACCATGTCTGAGCTGAACACGGTGATGGTAGGTGGCATGGCAACCATTGCCGGCGGCGTGATGGCTGCTTACGTAGGCTTGCTGTCTCCGTTTTTCCCGGAGATCGCCGGCCACTTGCTTACGGCAGCGGTTATGAACGCACCGGCCGCTTTACTTA
>JACZUR010000087.1 GCA_022573095.1 Gemmatimonadota bacterium
TCAACGCCGTTCCTTTGGGTGTCAGATGGATAACTAACACTCTACGATCTTCCCTGCTCCTCTCGCGCCGTACCAGATTGTCGCGCTCCAGATTGTCTATCACCGTCGTCATGTTACCGTTGCTCTTGAGAATCTTTCGCGCCAAGTCGCACTGACTCATCGGACCGAGATGCAGCACGGCCTCAAGGACGCCGAGCTGGCTCGTCGTCATCCCCCCCCCTTCCCCCCTCCCCCGTCGAGAGAGAAGACGGTCCAATCTCGCTGATACGGTAGCCGCCGCCCTGCTAAGCTTGACGTATGCATCGAGAGCCCTTTTCTCCTGCCTGGATCCTTGATAGTGAGTCGGCACTGATCCTCAATAAGTCCTTTAATATTAAATTATTTGATATCATATTATCTGTCAACCCCTTGCCGGTTTCTGAAACATTGCCGCTACTGTAGAAGTACTACCAACCCATAGAACCTCTGATCGAGAGACAACCAAATGGCGAACGCAATCAACTGGTTCGAGATTCCAGCAAACAACTTCGAGAGAGCGGTGACGTTCTACAGCACCGTTCTCGATTGTGAAATGCAACGAATGGACTTGGATGGCTTCCGGATGGCGATCTTCCCACACGGCGAGGGAGGCGGGGGCGGCGTGGGCGGCGCAGTCTGCAGTCACGACGAATTTTACACACCATCAGCGGAAGGAACGCTTGTATATCTCAATGGCGGGGACGATCTCAGTGTACCGCTCTCCCGCGTAGCCGCGGCTGGTGGAACGGTTTTGATGGACAAGAAGAAGATCAGTGATGAGCACGGCTACATGGCTGTATTCAAGGACAGCGAAGGTAACAGAGTGGCGCTTCACTCAATGGCGTAAATCACCGACTAGAATCCAGAATGCCCAACATCGACCGCAGAAAATTTCTCAATTACTCGGCCAGATTGACCGGTGGCACTGTCGCCGGCCTCGTGGCACTCCAGAACAACATTCTGATGGGATGCGCTCCCGAAAAAGGCCGTTCCCTGCGCGACTCCGCCGGCCTCGGCGACGGTGGATACGGACCGCTACGCCCGGCGGGTCCTGACCTTGCACTGCCCGAGGGATTCCAATACAGAACTATAGGAGTAGAAGGGTCCATCATGTCGGACGGGAACGAGACCCCCAGCTGGCACGATGGGATGGCCGCGTTTCCGATGCCGAACGGCAACGTCAGACTAGTCAGAAATCACGAAGTAGCTCGGCCTCCCGCACCCGACGGAGCGTTCGGCGACGTTTCGCTTGCCTATGACTCCACTTCGGGAGGAGGGACGACGTCGCTCGAGGTCGATCCTGTAACGCGCGAACTCGTTCGAGATTTCGTGAGTCTTAGTGGCACACACACGAATTGCGCCGGCGGTCCGACGCCATGGGGTTCCTGGTTGAGCTGCGAAGAGGTAACCGTGGGTCGCGACAGCGGCTACCTGATGCCGCACGGCTATATCTTCGACGTGCCTGCAAGCTCGGAGACGCAGGTCGAAGCGATTCCCCTCCGCGCCATGGGTCGCTTCTTTCACGAGGCCACTGCGGTAGACCCGAGCACCGGTATCATTTACGAGACCGAAGACTCAGGAACGAGACCGCTGAAGGGAGGGTTCTATAGGTTCCTACCCGAAGCTCCATACAGAGACGGAGAGCCGGGCGACCTGACCCTGGGCGGGCGTCTGCAGATGTTGGCTATCAGGGACGAGCCCAACGCTAATTTGACCAGAGGCCAGCACCCCGGACTATCGATGGCTGTAGACTGGGCAGATATTCCCGATCCAGACACGGCGGAGGCGGAGGCGAATGAACTGGCGGTATTCGAACAGGGATGGAACGCGGGAGGTGCGCGGTTCGACAGGTTGGAAGGATGCTGGTGGGGTGAGGGCCAGGTGTATTTCTCGAGCACCAACGGTGGCGACGCGCAGCAGGGCCAGATCTGGCGCTATGTACCCGACGATTCCGGCGGCGTGTTAACGCTTGTATACGAATCTCCGGATGCCGAGATCATGAACGGGCCCGACAACGTGTGTCTTTCACCTCGCGGGGGACTCGTTATTTGTGAAGACGGCTCAGACGGAAACTTCATCCGCGGCCTGACTCGAGACGGGAGGCTCTTCACTTTTGTCGAGAACATCTACAACGAAAGAGAGTTTGCCGGAACGACGTTTAGCCCGGACGGAAATACACTTTTCCTAAACATTCAGTCAGGCAGGGGCGGAAACCTCGGCAAGACCTACGCAGTGTGGGGACCGTGGGAGCGGGGGAGCTTGTAACGGCGATAAGCAGTAGGCGGTAAGCGGTAAGCAAACGGTGAAATGCCTTTCGTGCAGCGTGCAGCGTGCAGGGGAGCAGAGAGCGGGAATCGGGAAACGGGAATCGTGATTTCTAATCTACGGACCGCCTGACCGTATGGGTGTCCCCGGCTGAAGCCCGGGCTCGGCGGCTTAGTGAAAGAAGCGCGTCATGAATGACGCCAGCTTTTTGGCCGACGCTAGCGGTCCCCCATCATCCTTTACCGTCTCTCACCGTCTTATTTCCCTCGCACCCGAGGTTGGCCTTATCTCCTACCGTCCTCTTTCCCTCACGCCGTTACCTAGCCCTATCCCCCACCGTCTTCTCTCCTCGCGCATCCTAACTCAGCCCTACCTCCCACCGTCTTCTCTCCCCGCGCTCACTCACTCGGCCTTACCCCCCACCGTCTTATCTCCCCGCGCCCACTCACTCAGCCTTAACCACCATCCTACTCGCGCCGCAGTGCAACCATCGGGTCTACCTTACTAGCACGTTGCGCCGGCATGACACAGGCCAGTACGGCAGTACCTCCGAGAAAGAGGGCAACCGCCGCGAGTATCCCCGGATCAGTCGGCTCCACACCAAAGAGCTGGCTAGCCAAGATACGTGACACAAACAGAGCACCGACGAGACCTATTGCCACGTCCGCTCCGCTGAGTTTGAGGCCCTGGCTCATCACGAGCAGGGAGTAGGGAGCGGTGGTCTTACTGCTTACGGCCTAGAGCTTACGGCCTCCCAATGGCAACCTCGTCGTTTCTTTCAGGGTCTCGAGCGCGATCGTGGTGCGTGTCCCCGTAACAGACTTGACCTTCCCAACTCGGTCACGAAGAATGCGCGCCAGGTCCTCCGGATCTCGTGCGCGCAACTTGAGCAAGAAGCAGTCCTCTCCCGTGATGTTGTGGACCTCCAAGACCTCTGGGATCTCGGCCAACTCCCTGCCGGTGTGGGACGCGCCGGGCGAGTCGGCCGAGCGAACAAAGACGAACGCTAGCAGGCCGAGACCCACAGACTTCGGATCGAGCTGCGCCGCATACCCCTTCACCACGCCGCGCTCCTCCAACTTCCGCATCCTCTCGAAGGTCCCCGAGGGAGCCATACCCACCCGCCGGGCGATGTCGGCGTTGGACACGCGGGCATTATCCTGCAACAATTCCAGCATCTGACCGTCTATTTGATCGATCACAGCACTATTCTCCTTCAAATTGTAGACCAATAACCTCTTGTTCAGAAGATAGTTCAGTCAGAACCGATACGTCAAGGCCAATCTTCGAATATTATTCATTGTAGCAGGACATTCTTCTTGACACACTAGTTATCTTAGATTAACCAACGATGATTGACGGGAATATACGACGAATCGTCAGTGACACCCCCCGGCTGGTCTGAACCCACGTGGGGCATGAACACTGCGATTGGCGAGCATAGCCATGACAACTAAAGAGGACGATTGATGATAGTGCGAGTTTGGCGTGGAGAGACCCTCGCGGAGAAAGCGGACGAGTATCTCGATGTACTCAGACGCACCGGTGTTGCAGACTATCGCAACACTGAGGGGAATAAGGGTGTGCGTATCCTGAGGCGCATAGCCGACGGCCGCGCCGAATTCGTCATCCTGACCACGTGGGATTCGTTCGACTCGATTCGGCGTTTTGCCGGAGTCCCAGTTGATGCTGCGCGTTACTACGAGGAAGACAAGAAGTATCTGCTCGGATTCGAACCCACTGTCTCTCATTACGAGGTCGTGCTGGACAGCGACGATGACTAGCAAACTATCCGAGCGATCGAAATTGATCGCGGCATTCGCGGCCGTCTATCTCATCTGGGGATCGACGTATCTGGCAATCCGATTCGCGATCGAAACCATACCGCCGTTCCTGATGGCCGGCACGCGTTTCCTGATGGCGGGCTCGATCCTCTTTCTCTTCGCGAAAACACGCGGAACTCCACGCCCGCAGTTAATACACTGGCGCACAGCTCTGGTCGTGGGCGTTTTCCTGCTACTCGGCGGGAACGGACTCGTGGCGTGGTCGGAGCAAGTGGTGCCGTCGGGGCAGGCGGCGCTGCTGGTGACAACCGAACCGCTCTGGGTGATGATCATTGCGTACACGATGGGCCGAGAGCGTCTTTCGGGCACGGTCGTGATCGGACTAGTCATGGGATTTGCCGGAGTTCTGTTGTTGGTCGGACCTGAGACTATAGCAGGTGGAGAACGTGTATCTCGCATCGGAGCCCTCGCGCTCACCGTGGCGGCGCTCAGCTGGGCAATTGGGTCGCTCTACTCCTCGAGGGCGCCGCAACCCTCGTCCCAGTCTCTTGCGAGCGCGATGACTATGCTTGCTGGCGGCGCCCTGCTTATCCTCGCCGGCGCGGCCACCGGAGAGTTCGCGAGATTCGACTTCGGCGCCGTCACGCTGAGATCCACCATCGCGCTGGCATACCTGTCCATATTCGGATCGGTGGTTGCGTTCAGCGCCTACCTCTGGCTAATGAGAAACGTGACACCGTCGCGCGCGTCGACCTATGCGTACGTGAATCCTGTCATCGCGGTCCTCGTGGGCTGGGGATTCGGCGGAGAGGGCCTTACGCTTCGCACTGTCCTAGCGGCGGTAATAATCGTTGGCTCGGTATCTCTCATAATCTCGAAGCAAAGCGCTGTGAACGAGCGGAAACCGGCACCGAAGATCAAGGGGCGAGACAGCTCCGAGAGTCGGCTTTCAAAAGCCGCCTGACCAGACTCCTTCCCCCTCCGGTTAGGTTAGTGGCGTACGCGCCCTAGGGAGAAACTTAATTGTCTTTAGCTGCCGCCTGGATTCTGCTTGCGCTGATCTGGGGCACAACATGGTCCGCGATCAGCATCGGACTCCAAACGATCCCGCCTGTCACCTTTGCGGGACTGCGATTCGTGCTGGGCGCTCTGTTGCTGGGACTTACGCTCCCAATACGCGGTATTCCTCTCCCTCACTCCCGCCAGGAGTGGCGACTCCTGATATTGACCGGCCTCGAGATCTTCGCGCTGGGATTTGCGCTTCAGTTCTGGGGCATGCAGTACGTGCCCTCTGGGCTCAGCGCAGTGGTGTTTTCCGCTGTGCCGCTATTCACCATGTTCATCGCACACTTCAAACTTCACAACGAGAAGATCACATACCGTAAGATCGCGGGAACCGTGATCGCCATAACAGGAATAGCATTCATTTTCTCTGGACAACTGCGGGCCGAGAGCAACATCGCCGCATGGGGCGTGGCCGCGTTCATCGTAGCATCGATAATCTACGCCCACGCCCAGGTCACAATGAAGCGCGCGGGAACCGGGATAGACCCGAACGTCATCGCCACCGTTCAGATGGCAAGTGGCGGCATCGTCTTGGTCATGCTCGGACTCACCGTGGACGGAAGCCCCCTCACCATCGAGTGGAATCGCTCGGCCGTTCTCGCCCTGCTGTACATGGCTGTCATCGGTTCTTCGCTCGCAATGTTTCTCCTCTACTGGCTCGCGCGACGAATGGAGATCACGAAGGTAATGACCGTTCTGCTTGCGGACCCAGTTATCGCGCTCGCGTTGGGCTGGATATTCCTGAGAGAGGTACTGGAACTGAACGACGTAGTCGGCTCACTACTGGCTATCGCCGGGCTGGCGGTGGTGTTGGTGGGGGGTAAGGCTGAGTTAGCAGACGGGGAGAAGAAAGACGGTAGGAATAAGGCTGGGTGACGGTGCGAGGGAAGAAAGACGGTGGAGGACGGAGGAACGAAAAAGCTGTAGGCAGTAGGCCGTAAGCGGTAAGCCCACTACTCCCACTCCCCTGCACGCTACACGCTGCACGGGAAAAGAGGATCGGAGGGCTAGAGGGTCGGCTCCCCGCTTCCTGTCGCTGCACGATAAGGTGACCACGCGGGCGTTAGCGCTTTCGTGCGGCAGTCACTCTCGCTCCCTTACAATCCCGCCGTAGCCAACGTTAGTAGCGCCGTGGTGATCCTAAAATGCGTAAGTGGATGACTCCCATCGTCTTGGTTCACTCCCACTGCCACGCTTATCCCGGTTGACGGCGAGTACACCATGAGAGAGCTAAATCCGCGTACCGCACCCGCATGTCCCCATGTTTCCTGTCCAGCCAGCTGATACTGCAGTACGCCAAGACCCGAACCCGTCCAGACTAGTCCTGCATTCGAGCTGACGAACTGTACCATCTGATCAATCGTACCGGCATCGAGCACAACATTACTGCCATAGATTCCCGCACCCCACCGAGCCATATCCGCGGCGTTGGCTATAATTCCACCCGCGGCCCACCGCATACTATGAGTCGAAGTACCGATGAACTGCGTAATGTCGACCAACTGACCGTTACCGTTTACGTCCGACCACCCTGTTGCCATCGACCCTATCGGCGTCTCGCCTCCCAAGTAGAACGAGTTGAGTCCCATGGGCGTCCACAAACGACTACGCATCTCGGCGGCGAGCGTCGCGCCGGTGGCCTGTTCGATGATCATGCCCAGCACCGGATAGTTGGTATTTGAGTAGGAGAAAGCAGCTCCAGGTGCAAACGCGGGGGGATCGTCCACGAATGATGTGATGACCTCTTCGGGTAGCCACCATCGATTAAGATCCGCCTGCGCCTGGGTCCAGATCTGCGGATGCTGAGCGAAGTCATCGAAACCGGTTAGGTGTTGCAGCAGTTGACCGACGGTCGCGTTATCGCTGATGTTTGGGAGCGGCGCCAGCCAATCGCTTACCTGATCCGTGAGCGATAGTATCCCATCCTCAACGAGATCCATCACCACTGCTCCCACGACAGTCTTGGTAATGCTCGCAAATCCAAAGCTGAGCGAGGGTCTCATGACAGCATCGGGACGCGAACGGCCGTACACTCCGCTCCAAACACCCTGGCCCGGAACGACGACTGCGGCTGACACGCCTATAAGCTCATAGGCTGACGCACTGTCTTCGAGAGCCCACTGTAACGACTCGGCGAGAGCTAGATCGATCTCCACCGGTGCTTCCGACTGCACCACCAACGTGACCGTTCTCACGGCTCCATCGGCAGACGCAGAAACCTGGACCGCCCCATTTCCGACCGGCGTGACCAGCCCATCCGAGTCAACCGTCGCAACACCGGGAGCGGAACTGCTCCACTCTGTCGGCGTGAATCCATCGGGCAATGGACGCCCTAGAGAATCTGCCAGTGCCACGCTCCAACGGGAACGCACCCCCAAGGCAAAGACCGTGTCCGTCGGTGCGGCAAGAGTTACGCGAGCTGCTCGTTGGTGCACTGTCAGAGCGACACTATCTGCAATCGTTCCGTTTCGCGCGATCACGACTGTGCTACCGTTTCCAAGCGACACGATCTCGCCGCTCGCCGAGACCCGCAGCACTTGTGGATTTACCACGCTCCAAGAGACGGCCTGGTCGACCAGTACCGTTCCATCGATATCGAGCACTTCCGCCGATAGTTGTCGGCGCTCGCCGATAGAGGTAAGAGTATCTACCGGCGCGATTATAACTACTGACGCTGGTTCGGGATCCGGTTCGGGTGGCGGCGGTTCGGTTCCGGAATCAGAACACGACAGGAGCGTGGTGACTAGCACCACCATTGGCATGACTCTCAGGAAACGTGTCACAGGAATCATATGCGTCAATCTCTTCTCTCTCTTAGTGGTTATCGATTTTGTTCGCGATACTTCTAACGACGATCGATCTACTCACCTAGTTCTGGTGTATCACTCCGCAGGCGCGTTTTGCGGTGCCTCGGTTGCGCAACGGTCGATCAACTTCTTAAACTACAACTAAACCAACGTCAGTTCCGCGATGAGCGATTAGGAGTTTATTAGGCAGTGGGAGAAAAAAGTTAACTCATTGCTATACAATAACTTACAGCCACACTAATGGACCAAGAAACCAGCGCTAGCATCCTAAAGTTCGGCCCGTTTGAGCTCGATCTGAAACGCGAGACACTAACCAAGGGCGCTGAACAACTTGCAATCCAGCGGCAACCACTGGCAGTTCTCACATATCTCGCGCTCAACTCGGACCGACTGGTTACCCGAGACGA
>JACZUR010000273.1 GCA_022573095.1 Gemmatimonadota bacterium
ACAAGAGGCAGGCCCAAGCCCCGGCGGCAATAATCTTTGCGGAATGCAGAAGCGTTACGACGAGTCCGATCGGTTGTTGTCTCACCATGCCTAATTCCTCGAATACTGACTGCGAAGGATCGCTCACGTTGATAGCTCCCTCAACTTCGAGGCTGTATCTACAGGAACCAGCTACCGGGGGATCTGCGGTGGAATGCGCGTGATGAACGGTATGGTTACCGATTTTGATGGATGTGAGCCCGCCTTACTTCAATTCCTCAAAAAACTTGCCGACCTGGGGTGCAAACCGTCTACTGGAGGAAACCCGCACATCTCCCGGATTCAGGGTGATGCTGTAACACCCGTTGGGAAGCTTCTTCAACTGGGTCACGCGTTCCGCATTGATGAGACGGGATCGGGAGATTTGCAGAAACATGTTAGGGTCGAGACGGTTGCAGATCGATGCCATACTTTCTCTGTGGAGATAGTTATTCTCTCCTACGTAGACGCGAAGGTAATTGCCCGTTGACTCTATCCAATCTATTTCATCGCACTTGATTAACCTCACGCTCCCGCGATCTTTGATTAGCATCCTATCCGCAAATCGCGACACTGATCTACTTCCCGGTTTGCGAGCTGCATCGTTGAGTAAAGCGCGCATCTTGTCAGCGAGTCCCTCGAGTTCTTGGCCCGCCAGTGTCTTCTTTGCGCGCCGAAGCGCTGCTTGGAATCTATCTCTGTCAAACGGTTTCAGCAGATAATCGACCGCGTTGACTTCGAACGCCCGAATCGCGTAGTCGTCGTAGGCAGTGACAAAGACGACAGCCGGTATTTCGTCCAATGACAGACTCTGCAGGACGCCGAATCCATCCAAATCGGGCATCTGTACATCCAGGAAAATGAGCTGCGGCTTGAGTTTTCTTATGGCTTGCACAGCGTCGGATCCGTTGGTGTACTCTCCGATGATCTCGATGTCTGGATCATCGGAGAGAAGTGTCCGCAGCCCCTTGCGTGCTATGGGCTCGTCGTCGATGACAAACGTCGTAATCATTGCTGATCGCTCGCCCGTTCGTCCGGCTCACCTTCAGCGAACCGGAGGGGTACGATAACTCGGACCGTAGTTCCGCTTGCCGTCTGTGGGAATTCGAGCCGCCCGTCGAGTCCCGGATGTTGTAAGCGCTCACTGACGTTGGCGAGTCCCACGCCGGCATCACGATCCAGATCGAATTCGGGTGGCAAGCCGGGTCCGTCGTCACTAACCTCCAGGATCAAACTTGAGCCGCTTGCCCGTCCGCGCACAGTGATCTGTCCAGCAGTGGAAACCGCTCCTATTCCGTGACGAACGGCGTTCTCCACCAGCGGCTGGAGTAGCAGACTTGGCACTAGCGCGTCCAGAACGTCGCCGGACACGTCGAATTGAAACCGCATGCGATCTTGAAACCTCAGGCCTTCGATCTCGAGGTAGAGTTGCAGGAAGTCGATTTCCGTTTTTAGTGTTACCTCCTGGGCTCCAGTGTTGCTTAGCGTAATGCGGAGCAGGTCGCTGAGCTTGACCAACACTCGGTTGGCGGCATCCACATCGGTAAGGTTGAGCATCGATACCGAATGGAGCGTATTGAAGAGGAAGTGAGGGTGGAGCTGCATCTTGAGCGCCTGCAGCTGAGACTTCGCCAGCTGAGCCTGAAGCTGTGATGCGGCGACTTCCTGTTCGCGATACCGCTTGTAGTAGTCGACGGCATAGTAGATGCCTACGAATACCCAGTACTTGTAAAACGCCGTCAGTGTGAGAACTGGAAAGCCGACCTTCATACCCGCAATCAACCTAGCCTGCTGTTCAGCGGGATTAGCGGCCACGATTCCGATCGCGGCGTACTGTAGTCCCTCGTAGAGAGTGACCTGAACGATCGAGAATGCCAGGGCGGCAAGCAGGTGCACACCGATATTTCGCCATCTGTGATCTGGCTCCAGTCTGAACTGTCGCGCCATGAAGAGCAGCATTGGCGTGAGAAATAAGAACGGCGTCCAGTAGAGGAACTCCCGTCCCACGACGTTGTACCACCCGAAGTCGGCACCCCTAAGAGTTAGCTG
>JACZUR010000088.1 GCA_022573095.1 Gemmatimonadota bacterium
CCAGCCCTTGCGGATCAGATCCAGGCCGACCGGGATCGGCAGGGGCAGTGGCTCTACGACCAGACCGAGCGGTATAGCGCGCACCTCACGAACCTGCGCGAGAGCAGGCAGGCTCAGAGCCGGCACGAGAAGTAGGCCCATTGCCGAGGTTCTTAGCCAGGATCCCCAAAGAATTGCGTCACGTCTCATCGATGGCCAAGGCATAGCAAGCTTCATGATACGCTATCATACGTTGACTTCGCCAGCGGGGGGGGGCGTCACACGCCTGACCGGGAGCGCTGTGATGGTGTCAAACAGTCATTGGGGGATCTCGCAAAATCGCCGGCGTCTAAAGTGTGGTATTGAATCTTGACTCCCGCTGCGGTGTAGAATTCGTTCTCAGCACCACTGCAATTGGAGGGACCCCGCAGATGACTTCGTTCATCCAGGATATTAGGTACGGCCTGCGCAACCTAAGGCGACGACGGGCATTCACGGCGATGGCCGTTGCGACGCTCGCACTTGGGATCGGGGCCACGTCCGCAATCTACAGCGTGGTAGATACAGTACTGATTCGACCCCTACCTTACGATGAGCCCGACCGCTTGGTCCAGGTCTATAACACGTACCCCTTTTGGAAGGGTCACGAAGTCCTGGATGCCTTGTGGGACAATATTTCGCTTTCGTATCCGGAGTACGCCACTTGGCGCGAGAGTCAGACTGTCTTCGACGATGTGGCTGTTTACGGATCGGATCAGGCAACCCTGACCGGCGGCGACCAGCCCGAGCGAATCGAAGTTGGACTTGCCACTACCTCACTGTTGCCGGTCCTCGGCGTAGCGCCGCTGGCCGGACGCTGGTTTGCGCCTGACGAAGATGTTCCAGGTGGAAACCCAGTAGCGGTCATCAGCTTCGGTCTGGCACAGAGATATTTCGGGACACCCTTTGATGCTACCGGCCGACCGTTAGTGTTGGACGGCTCTACTTATACGGTAATCGGTGTCCTACCGAGGCATTTTCCTCTCCAACAAGGAGGAGTTGACGTCTGGACTCCGCTCGGTCGGCTGGCTAACGACCTCGATGAGGGGAATCACTCATTTGACGCCGTCGCCCGGTTGTCACCGGGTATGACCGCCGAGTCAGCGTTACCTGAGACCATCGCAATCCTCAGGGGTGCCCGAGACCCCGACATGCGCGGTGCTCGAATCATTCCCCTCCAGGATGTGGACAGTGCATATATGCGGGCGCCGTTACTCATCCTCCTCGGCGCTGTGGGAATCTTGCTGCTTATCGCGTGTGGTAACATCGCTAATCTCTTGCTCGGCGAAACTTCGAGGCGCCAACGTGAAATCGCCATACGCACAGCCATCGGAGCTGGTAGACTGCGAATAATCCGTCAACTACTTACCGAAAGTACGGTGCTCGCCGTGTTAGGCGGTTTGGCAGCCACCCTTGTGGCTCACTTCGGCATACGAGCTCTGGTCTCTCTTGCCCCGCTGGAGTTACCCCGTCTGGACGAAGTTGGACTCGACATCCGAGTCCTGTTGTTCACAGGGGCAATCACTCTCGGCACGGGGTTCGTGTTTGGCCTCGTACCCGCAGTCGCGGCCGCACGAACGGAACTACGACCGTCACTGACTGCGACTGAGGGGCAGTCCGGAAGCCGGCGACTTGGCATACCGGGGGCAGTGGCGTCTTTTGAAGTGGCTCTTGCCACCGTACTGCTCGTTGCAGGAGCGCTATTGGGACAAAGCCTCTTGAGACTTGCGGCGGTCGATCCCGGCTTCACGGCCGACGATAGAATCAGCGTTCGGGTTGCGCTCCCAGCATCGCGGTACTCGGAGTCTGCGGACATTATTTTCTTCTACGACCAGGCAATCGAGAGACTGGGCGCTTTGCCCGGCGTAAGTTCAGTCACATTCGCTTCAATGCTTCCCTTGACAGGGCATTCATCGAACTCGTTCGAGATACAGGGCCGGGAAAACACAGACACCTCGAACCCGGAAGCTCAACTTCGCATCGTTTCACCGCGGTACCTGGAGACGATGGGCATCGACCTGCTGAGCGGCCGTTTCCTGACCCAGGCTGACATCGCAGGGGCGGAGAATACTGTGGCCATCAATCAGCAGATGGCCCAGCAGTTCTGGCCTCTGGAAAACGCCGTCGGGAAACGCATTACACTGAGAAACGAAACCCGTACGATCGTTGGTGTTGTGAGCAACGTAAGGAGTCAGGGGCTTCAATCCGAACCCCAACCCACTGTCTACGTGTCCTATAGCCAGATGGGCATCCGCTCCGCGAACCTAGTGCTGCACACTTCGCTGGATCTCGAAACCATCGTGCCATCCGTTCGCGCGGCTTTATGGGAATTAGGCAGAGACCTCCCCGTTACAGACATCCAAACCCTCCCAACCCTCGTTAGCCGATCCCTCTCACAGGAGAGATACCGTACCCTGCTGATAGGTGTGTTCGCTGTCATCGCAGCCCTGCTAGCCGGCTTGGGAATCTACGGTACGATGGCTCGCATGGTATCAAGCAGAATTCGTGAGTTGGGGATACGCGTGGCACTGGGCGCAACACCCAGACACATACTCGGAATGTTAATGAGTCAAACAGCTCTGCTAGCCGCGTCCGGGGTGTTCGCGGGAATAATAGTCGCGCTCGCCGCCACCAGGGTGCTACAGGGTTTCCTATATGACATCAGAGCCGTCGACCCATTGACCTACATCGCGATGGCGCTGGCCATATTCACGCTCTCGGTATTCGCTACGGCTCCGGCGGTTTTGCGGGCCTTGAAGCTGGATATTATGACGGTGCTGCGTCAGGAGTGACGAGACCGGCTTGAGTCGTTCAATCGCCCACAAACATCCGCAGGTGCAGCCATTAGCTGGGCAGCCGTCATTGTGGCAACAACGTATCTCCCCCTTAGCCGAACGTGTAGCTTGAATCTTGCACGCCTACTACGAGTAGACTGAGCTAGCCCCCCAGAGCAAGAACAAGAACAACGCCGGACGTAATCTCATAAGCCAACCGAGCGTAAGAGTGAGTTTGCGCTGACTGCAATGTTACTGCGTGTCAGCGGCTACATCCAGCAGCACCTTGAGCACCCTCGGTTGTTGAGCGTGGTCGATCGCCTCGAGCGCGTCGTCAAGCGGGTAACGCGCGCTGACCAATCTCTCCACTTCGCTCTTTCCCTCCGCCAGCAGTTCGAGCGCTGGCTCGAAGGGACCACACCGCGAACCTACCAGATTGATCTCGTCCACTACCACCTTTGCAGCGTCGAATGTGAGATGGTCGGCATATGTGCTCTTCATCACCAGTGTGCCGCGTGGGCGCACAAGGTCGAGCGCTGCTGCAAAACCATCGGGGTTACCGGTGCACTCAACCGCGATATCGAATTCCCCGCTGAGTCGATCTTCGGAGTGATGCGTTTCAATTCCCATTGCATCGAGGACGGCCAATTTGTCTTCATGCCTTCCTATAGCAGTGAGGCTGCATCCGGTGAGCTGAAGTGACATCGCTACGAGAAGCCCGAGTTTTCCATCTCCGATTACGACGACACGGTCGCCACTTCCAACGTCAATCTGTTCCTGAATCTCGAGAGCGGCGGCCAGCGGCTCCGTGAATGTCGCCGCGTCGGTGGAGACGTCATCCGGAACGACATGCAGGTTCTCGACCGGTAGCGTTAGGTACTCCGCGAATGCACCATCACGGCCGACAATGCCGAGGACCGTTCGGTTTTCACAGTGGGTGGGGCGTCCATGGCGGCAAGCGACACAGTCGCCGCAGACGGCGTTTATCTCCCCAACAACGCGCTTACCACGAAGCTCCGGCGGTCCGCTTTCCACGAGTCCCACGAATTCATGGCCCAGGATTCCGGAGTAAGGATAGTAGCCACGCGTGAGCTCGATGTCGGTGTTGCAGATCCCGGCTTGGACCACGTGTACCAGTGCTTCGCCCTGAGGAGGTTCGGGAATAGCAACGCTTCGCAAGCTCAGTCGTCGATCCTCGAGCCACAGTGCTCGCATTGTTGCAGGAGTTATTGCCGTGACTGAGGTTCGCCGACGAGGCGCTCGATGCGAGTTCTGGCATCTTCAACCATCGGCTGAAGCTCGGTGTCGGCGTTTTCCCAAAGCTCAACGAAGCGCGCATAGTGTTCGATTGCCTCATCGATCCTTCCCATCTCCTCATAGATCTCGCCCCTCCGAAGATGGGACATAGCAAGGTAGACCGACTCGAAGGGGGCAATCTCGTAGATGTGGCTGTACCACTCGAGCGCCTCCGAGTCGCGACCGACTTCGTGCAGTAACTCCGCCCGCATAAATCGCTCCCTACCCTGCGCAGCGAACGGCGAGGCAATGGTTAACTGGTACCAAACCTCTTGCTTGCCGCCTTCCAGCGTACCCAGTGCGTCATCGACTCGGCCTAGCGTATAGTGTAGCTGTGACCGTATTCCGATCGCCAGATCGTTCGCCAGCGAACCGCGGCCGAGAACATCCGGGAGTTCCTCGAGTTGCGAAGCGTACCCTACGGCCTGGACAGAATCGCCTAGACGTGCGCTGAGTGCGCCAGCAAGGTAGAGCTTCAGCATCGGATGCAGCTCGTCGTGAACATTGAAATAAATGACTCGGCTGTCGCTGCTCGGTATGCTTGCAGGATCCAACAGCGCTAACTCCTCCCGGAGCGCCAGCAGCTCGGTTCTTGCCACCGGCAAAAAGCGGATCAGCGAGAGAAGCGCGCGATGCTCTAACGCAACACCTGGGTTAAACGCCGCCAGTTCATTGAGCCTAGCTAAAGCCTCTCGCCACCGCCCCTGTGCCAGGGACAGATGAGCCAGGCCTACGTACCCGGTAGTGCGCACATCCGCCGGCTGCGAGGGCGCGGTGAGAAGTCTTGTCAACCGTTCGGTCCCTGGAGATTGTGCGCGTAAGCTCCGGTTATCTGGGAGACCAGCGCTATTATTGGCGCGCTCGCTCCTTGCAGAAGTGCCTCCACCCTCGACTCCGACTCTAGATCTCCGTGGGACAAACCGCGGAGCGCTTCTATTTCAAGCGCGCGGTCACCCTCGGGATAGAGCGCCAACTCTACCCCAGCCAAGGAATCCAAGTCGTCCAACCGCTTCTCATAGGCGGCAATGCGCGCTAGGTGAATCATCGCGGTACCGTGGTTCGGCTCGTATGTGAGGACCCGCTCGAACGGTTCGCGAGATTCGGTGAACGAACGACCGTGCAGCGAATTCGAGTGAAACAGCACCTCTCCCAGCTCGAGCCACGCTTCAACGTCGTCGGGGTAGCTTGCAACGAGGGACCGATAGCGCGCCTCAGCCTCCCCATGCCTGCCGCGCCTCAGAAGACGCAGTGCCTCCAGCAGTCGCCTGTCACGGTTAGGCAGCCGTGCGGCAAGTTCGGAGGCGCGTTCGGCAGCCTGTACCGATTTGTCCCTGTGCAAATCCCATTCGGCGGCGACACTCAGCCGGTAGTATCCCAGAGCAAACATGGTGTCTATCGCGACCGCTCTCTGAAACGCCTCCACCGCATCCCCGAAGTTCCCGTTGCGGAACGCACTTTCGCCCTCGAGATAAGCTTTGAAGGCGGGAAGCGATGACGTCGTGACTCCCGCAATTCGCGTAACACGGGCGCCCGGGCCTCCGGCCAAGCTTACGAGCAGCTGTGATGCGAGTTCGTCGACGAGTGTGAACAACTCCTCGGATCCTCCGTCGGCAGTGGCCTCCGCCACTGGGACGGCATCGCCGTCTGTCTCGTACACAGACGCCGTAATCCGCAGGCGTCCACCCGCTTCCACAACGTCTCCCATGATGTAGATGCCAGCTCCGAACCGCTGCGCCAGACGTCTGCCCTGCTGCGGATCCAGCCTGTTACCAAACTCTCTTGCTGCAACACTTAGCAGTGTGCGCGGATCCACACTCCGGAGATCCCCGGCGCCGTCCAGCTTCGTGCTCAGCAGGCTGACCATCGCTTCGCTGAGATACCCGAAATCATCGCCCCCACTCACTGAAAACGGCAGCACTGCCACAGTGGTCGGAGACACATCAGCCGCGGGTGCTCCCGTGCCAAAGGGCCTCAGTATCAAGACCAGGAGCGCCGCAAGGGCTATCACTCCAACCCCCACCGTCCTCTTCAATCGACGACTGAGTCCCGGTGCCCAGGCAGCGGCGCCCGCCGGAGTCTGCGACGCGCTCACTCCCTGAGACGGAGTCGCCACACGTTCCAGCTCGGAGCGAAGCTCATCCGCACTCTGCCACCTATCCGCACTGTGTTTCTCCAGACACTTCATCACGATCTCGGCAAGCAGCGGCGGAATGGATTCCCGATACTCGATAACGGGCACCGGTTTCTGGGTCACCTGAGCCGAAAGCACCTGTTGCGCACTCCCGCCGCTGAACGGAGGCCTACCCGTGAGCAGCTCGTAGGCCAGCACGCCCAGAGCATAGATATCGACGCGGTGATCCACATGCTCGTCCGCTGCGGCCTGCTCCGGCGCCATGTAGGCGGGCGTCCCGAGCGCCACACCGGCCGACGTCAATTCACCCGCATCGGCGGCCTCGCTCACTGCCTTGGCGACGCCGAAATCCATTACGAGTGAGTGCCGCCCCGAAATCATCACGTTGTCAGGTTTGATGTCCCTGTGAACAACCCCCCGGGCGTGTGCAAAGGAAAGAGCATCGGCAACCTCGCTGAGGATGCGAATTGCGTCCGAAACAGGAAGCTCACCCTCACGACTAATTCTGTCGCGCAGAGACTCCCCCTCGACGTATGGCATTACGTAATACAAGAAGCCCTCCGCCTCGCCGGAGTCGTGCAGTGGGAGGATGTGGGGGTGCTGCAGTTGGGCGGCTATCTTGATCTCGCGAACGAAACGCTCATGACCAACGGCTGCGGCCAATTCGGGACGGAGAACTTTGACTGCCACTTTCCGGTCATGTCGCAAGTCTCTCGCCAGGAAGACGGTGGCCATTCCCCCTTGTCCAACCTCTCGTTCGATCGCGTAGCGATCCGCGAGAGCGGCTCTGAGGCGTTCCTCGAGTTTCGCCATACTAGCGTAACCTAATCCTTAAGCCTGCCCACGTGGTACCAGCCTCTTCAGCAACTGAATCTGACCGGTATGGTACAGATCATGGGCGGCGATACCGTGGATCTGCTGAGCGTATGTCCACTCTGACTCCGGCGCTACGGTCGACTCCCCCATTCAGCCAAGCCGACCACGGGAGACCGGCTGTCATTCCGGTATGAAAGCGACGATCCTCAGAGGTGCACCGCTACCTCCCGCAATCTTCATAGGGAGAGCGATAACGAAGCCTCCGGTTTCGGGCAACCGGTCGAGGTTTGCTACGTTTTCAAACCCGGGAATGTTCGCCCCATAAAGAATCTGGTGGCTCTCGAATCGCGTCGACTGCCCGTAGTCTATGCTCGGCGTATCGATACCGATGGCATCAATGTCTCGCTCGTCAACCAACCACTGGGCAGTTGCGGGAGCGATGCCAGGGAAATGCAAGTCGGCGACCGCGTCAGGGCCTCTCGCTTCCGTTCCGAGATACTCGAGCCGGTCAGGCCAGCGCTCTCCCCAGCCTGTGCGGAACAACAGAATCGCTGCGTCGGGAATCCTCCCATGCGAACTTTCCCAGATCTCAATATCCTCGATCCCAATTTGGTAATCGGGAGTGATGTTGCCTGAGACATCGATCACGACCGCCGGGCCGATGAGCTGCTCCAAGGGGATCTCATCCGTCGTGTGCCGTCCTTCAGCAAAGTGGATCGGGGCGTCGAGATGGGTACCACCGTGCTCCGCCGCGGAAAAGTTGTTGGCGGCGTAAAAGAAACCCGAATCGGCTACGCCGTAGAACACCTGTTCCAGCACGAAAGGCTCGGCGGTGGGCCAGTAGATGGTTTCTTCCGAAAAGGAGTAGGAGAGATCTACCCAACGACCTGCTGTGCCTTCGAAGATGGCGCCGGGGTCTGGTGAAGCTCCAACACATCCCACAAGAGCCACGGCAAGTACAGCCACACTACGATTCATTATCGTGCGAACCACCCCCCCCCCGGGTCCTGCCAGCCCTCCAACCGTCTAACCCTCCAACCCTCATTCAAACTCCAGCTCCATCGTATAGATATCGCTCTCGTACTCGGTAAGCAGGAAGTAGAAGTTCTCCCCGTCCGTACCGTGGGTGAACCCGACAGTCTGCCGCCCAGGAGCGTCGAACCTCACAACGGGCCGCGGATCGCCGCCGGCAGCTGAAACCAACCACAGGTGTGGCTGGCCGCGCTCATCG
>JACZUR010000089.1 GCA_022573095.1 Gemmatimonadota bacterium
ATGGAAAGGTATTCCCCAGTTTCTGCCTAAACGTACTGATGAATTATGATCACAATTTCTGAGGAGGTAACCGTGCGCAAATGTGCTTCAGCTCTTATGACTCTTGTCGCCCTTTTCGCAGCAGGCGAAGTGGCAGCACAGGAAATTCGCGATACCACAGCGTTGGATCCGATCGTGGTAACTGCAACGAGAGTCCCAATGCCTCTCAGTGTCGTTACAGCTCGGGTAACCATACTCTACGGAGATGAGCTGCGATCCGACGGAGTTGATTACCTCCTTGATGCACTAAAGAACGTGGCCGGACTCACGATAGTACAAGTAGGCTCGTACGGGGGGACGACGGCGCTTTTTATGCGTGGCGGTGAGAGCGACTATGTCCAAGTTCTCATTGATGGAGTACCGGTGAACGAACCGGGCGGAAGCTACGACCTGTCCAATCTCACGCTTCATAATGTGGATAGGGTGGAGATAGTGCACGGTCCGGCGAGTGTGCTATACGGATCCGACGCTATTGCCGGCGTAATACAGGTGTTCACACGCGACGGCGGGGAGCAGCGCGCCGAGGCAAGTATTCGGGGGGGAACATTCGGCTCGGTGGATGCGACCGCCAGTGCTTCCGGAGGTGGCCAAGTCGGTAACTACTCGTTCTCGGTGAACAACTTTTCAAGCGACGGCTTCTTTACACGTGATGCCCTGGGCAACCGTTTCAACAACGACTATCGCAACACCGTTGCAAGCGGCCGGTTTACCATCCATCCCGACGGTGAGACCGCCGTCGCGATGAGCCTCCGTTACTCCGATAGCAAGTTTGTCTTTCCCACCGATGGGTCCGGTAACTTTGTTGACCTGAACTCGTTTAATCAGTCCAAGGTTACGACGTTAGGCCTGGACATCACGAGGCAGCTTGCACCCCGGCTGGATGGACGTCTCCTGCTCGCGTCCAACAATATCGATGCAACCTTCGATGATTCTCCTGACAATGCCGCCGATACGCTTGGGTTTTTTGAATTTCGAAGCCTCGGCAACATCCGGAGACAGAGTGTGGACGCGAGATTGAACTATTACATATCCCCTGTGAGCGTGTTGACGGCCGGTTTCGAGATTGAAGGCCAGACGGAGCGTTCATTCAACGAATCGAACAGCGAGTTCGGTCCGTCAAACGGTTCGTTTGATGCGACGCGTGAGAACCGTGCCTATTACGCTCAGGCAAGTGTGAACGTGACCGAGCGGGTTTCGGTGAATGCGGGCGTCAGGCTCGACGACAACGACGCGTTTGGCACGTTCGTTACGGCGCGGGGAGGGGTCGCGTTTCGTGTAACCCACGACACGAAACTGCGATCATCGATCGGCACAGGTTTTAAGGAACCGACGTTTTTCGAAACGTTCGCCCAGGGTTTCGCACTGGGCAATCCTAATCTTGATCCCGAGGAATCCGTTAGCTGGGAGGTCGGAATCGAGCAGACGGTGTTTGACGGTTTGCTTAGAGTCTCGGGTACTTATTTCGATCAGAAATTCAAGAACCTGATACAGTTTACGTTCGCTCCCGCAAATCCGGGCGACCCGAACTTCTTCAATGTTGCCCAAGCCGATGCATCGGGCCTAGAGTTGCAGGTTGCTACCAATCCTGTAGCCGGTCTCACGCTGAGCGGCGAACTTGCGGTCCTGAGTACAGAGGTGACTGACGCCGGATTCGATGCCGGCAATCGCGACGCCACGTTTGCTCAGGGCGAACGCCTGCTGCGCCGGCCCAAGACGGTGGTCTCCTTTAACGCCGCGTACAGGGTTCCGGGCACGGCGAACGTTCACCTCGGCATCAACCACGTTGGGGACCGTATTGATCGGGATTTTTCTCTCTTCCCAGCGTCACGAGTTGTACTCGAGTCCTACACGACGGTAGAGATTGCCGGAGAGGTTACACTGATACGCTCGACTTCGACCGGACCCAGCGTAACCGCCACTCTAAGAGTCGAGAATCTTCTTGATGAAACGTACCAGTCAGTCTTCGGTTTTCCAGCGCGAGGCAGAACTGTGTTCGGAGGTGTGCGCGTAGCGATGTAAATGGTGTGCCCGACAGGGGCCGTATCTGTTGTTATCTTTGATCGATATGGCTCCTGTACACACTGCAGCGATCGTGCTCCATAGTATCCGCTACGGCGAGACATCCAAGATTGTAAGGCTTGCCACAAGGGAGTTGGGAATTCAAAGCGCCATCGCCAAAGGAGCGATGCGAGAGAAGAGCCGCTTTGGAGCAAAACTCCAAACTCTTAGCCAGGGGATGGCGCAGCTGTATGTGAAGAGCACGCGCGAACTGCAAACCCTCGCTGAGTTTGAACCCACGAAACTGCGACGTGAATTGGCAACGGATATTACGAAGTACGCCGTCGCGGAGTCGCTGGCTGAGCTAATGCTGAGAGTGGCTCCAGCCGAAGCGAATACGGAGTTGTTCGATCAATTGGAAACAGATCTCGATGAGCTCGTGGCGATCGACACCGAACATCTGCAGGTTTCCGCACTGATGATACTTTGGAACGCGGTGAATGCTCTCGGTTTCACGCCAGCGCTAAAGCTTTGCGCACGCGATGGCCGAGAGCTTCCCTCCGGCAGCGTGGCGTTTTCTGTCGATGATGGTGGCTTCCTGTGCAAGCGATGTTCCCCCGGGAGGGGGGCCAGAACGTCGCGTCTGCCTGAGGAAGATAGAGTCCTGCTGGAGCAGCTCGTCGCCGGCGTCGGCGACCGATCTCAGAAGCTGTCTGCTAAGAGAAACGCTGCACACAAACGCTTGCTTGCGAGATTCGTTACCTGTCACCTTACAGAAGGCACTCCGCTCAAGGCCCTATCGTACTGGGAGAGCCTCGGTTGAGCATGCATTTCGTTATCGGCACGGCAGGACACGTCGATCACGGTAAGACCGCGCTCGTCAAAGTTCTTACGGGCGTCGATACGGATCGGTGGAAGGAAGAAAAACGACGCGGTATCACGATTGACCTTGGCTTTGCTCCGCTGACGTTCGATGATGAAGTAAGCGCAAGTATAGTCGACGTTCCCGGGCACGAGCACTTCGTACGCAATATGGTGGCTGGTGCTACAGGAATTGACGTTGCGCTCCTGGTTATCGCCGCCGACGAAGGAATCATGCCGCAGACCCGAGAGCATCTGTCGATCCTCGAATTTCTCGGTGTCAAACGCGGTGTCGTCGCCGTAACCAAATCCGATCTCGTTGACGACGACTGGCTCGAATTGGTTTGCGCCGACACGGCGGAGTGGCTGCGGTCTTCTTCTCTGAACTGGAGCAAACCTGTGGCCGTCTCTGCCGAAACGGGCGCGGGGTTGGATGAACTCAAGGGGGCTTTGCGAAATGGCGGCGCTGGTACGGTGGAGCGCAGCGTCAGCGATCTTTTTCGCATGCCCATCGACCGGGTTTTCAGCGTTGCAGGAGCCGGAACCGTCGTCACGGGAACGGTGTGGAGTGGCCGGGCACGAGTTGGTGAAGAAGCCATCGTTCTTCCGGGGAGATACGGAGGAAGAGTAAGGAGCGTTGAGGTCCACGGATCCGCGGCAAAAGAGGCGCTGCCCGGGAAGCGAACGGCTGTCGCTGTCTCTGGGCTCGACAGGGAGCATGCCGCGCGCGGATCGGTCCTCGTCACCGACAAGTGCTGGTACGAAACAAAGGCCGTCGACGTGATGCTGACGCTTCTTCCCGACGCGCGCACGCTGAACCAACGCTCGCGAGTACGCGTCCACTTCGGAACCTCCGAGATTATGGCGCGAGTCACTCCCGCCGCGGGCGGGATTGCACCCGGATCGAGTGCCCCCGCACGACTCAGACTTGAGTCACCCGCCGTGCTTCGCTGGGGGGATCGGGGCGTTATCCGGAGTTATTCCCCGGTGTGTACAATCGGAGGCGCCGTCGTCTTTGATCCGGATCCCCCGATGCGTCCCCGGCGGCCTCAACATGCCGAGGCAAAGTGCGCTCTGAATCCGGGTGACCGGCTGGCTGGATTTGTCGCTTCGCAACCGGGTGGGATCGCCGTGGGGAGTCTGCCGATCCGCTTGGGTCTTAGCCGCGCCGATGCTGAAGAACTCGAAGAGAATCCCCCTGACGGTGTCGAGTATCTCGGCTCCACATTTCTGGATTCCCGACGTGTGAACCAGGTCACAGCGGTGGCGCTCGAGAAGTTGAATATTCACCATGAGTCGAAGCCCCTCGATCCCGGAATGGATCTGGAGGAGTTTCGGCGAGCGCTAGGCCTCGGCCCAGCCGGGGCCAGCTTGGTTGAGAGGCTGCGGTCGGAAGGTGACGTGGTGGTGGAGCAGGGTTTCGTGCGCGAGACGGGTTTCCGGGCAAGCCTCTCCGCCTCGCAGTCAGCGGCCAGAGAACCCCTGATGGCTGAATTGCAATCAGCAGGGTACCGGGGACTGACCTCCGCGGAACTTGAGAGCGTCATCGCGAACCAGGACTGGCGAGAAATTGCCGAATTTCTGGTCCGCGAGGGGTCGATGACCCGGATCGGCAAGGACCGCTATTACAGCTCGGGAACGCTGCAACTGCTGATCAAAGAGGTCGAGGAGGAAATCGCCCTGCGTGGAGGTGTGGCTAGTCCCACTGAACTAAAGGGGCGACTGGGGGTGAGCCGAAAATTTCTGATCCCGCTGCTCGAATGGCTTGACGCTAAGGGAGTTACCGTGCGCGAAGGGGATTACAGGAAGATCGGTGTGGGTGGGTGAAGCGAAGAGCGAGCGTACAGTTGACAAGGGTTGACCGGTTTCCTTACCTTGAGTTGGCAGTTCGAGAAGTACCCGAACCAAGGAGAAAGCTAACGTAACTGTTTGTCAGATAGGAGCTTGACATGAAGTACATCGCCTGGGCGGTTCTATCGCTCGGGCTCCTTGTGGCGGTACCTGTCGCGCTGGAGGGGCAGCAAGAGACCAGTGGCGACGTCGAGCTCAGTCAAAACTATCCCAATCCGTTCAACTCCGAGACTACGATACCGTTTCGGTTGGGCGAGGATTGGTTTAAGGATGGTCATACACCGCTGGTTTCCATCAGAATTTACAACGTTCTGGCGCAGCTCGTGGCCATACCTTTCCTCCGAGGAACGGGGGAAGTGCTGGACGGAAGGCAGTTGGCCTGGAACGGATCCGGCCAGTTCGAGGCGCATTGGGATGGTAGGTACATGGGCACGAATCGAGAAGCCGCCTCTGGGGTCTACGTCTACCAGCTAATGGTCGATGGGGTTCGTGTCGTTTCACGTAGGATGTCGGTGATCAGGTGAATCGGCGAGAGCGATAGGAAACGCGAGACTAAACGGGCACGCTACAAGAGTGTGCCTGTTTTTTTGACGCTATATCTGCCAATATGGCAGTAATTGGTGGGTACGGTGCTTGCACTATTCGCTGGTGAGGAGTTCTCGGAACGTTACCTGGTCCTCTGAAGTCAAAAATATCAATTTCACATACAATGAGCGATAAATGGTTGATCCACAAAGATTTACGATCAAGTCCGGGGAGGCTGTTCGGGAGGCGGGAACGCTCGCCAGATCTCGCGGAAACCCGGTCATCGACGATATCCACCTCTTTCTGACGCTGCTGCGCCAGGAAGCCGGTTTTGTTGCACCCCTGCTCGAAAAGTGCGGAGCGGACACTGCCGGTCTTGAGCGCGAGGCGGCGGAGGAGGTAAACCGGCTGCCGGTCCAGAGCGGTGCGGTTACCGAGTCTTTCTCTCGTGAGCTCACTCGAAGTTTGGAGGCTGCAGACGGACTCGCGCGCGAGCTGGGCGACTCGTTCATCTCTACCGAACACCTGTTGCTAGCAATGGCGGACACCGCGGGCTCGGCGACCGGCAAGTTGCTGGCTTCGCGAGGGCTCGACAGGACTGCACTGCTCTCAGCCCTGGAGTCTGTGCGCGGTGCGCACCGGGTCACTGATGTCGAACCCGAGGGCAAGTACCGGGCTCTGGAGCGCTACACCACGGATCTTACTGAGGCTGCGCGGCGAGGGAAACTCGACCCTGTGATAGGGCGTGACGAAGAGATTAGGCGCGTAATCCAGGTCCTGTCGCGTAGGACCAAGAACAATCCGGTGCTCATCGGTGAGCCTGGTGTCGGAAAGACTGCCATAGTCGAAGGTCTCGCGCAGCGGATCGTTAACGGAGACGTGCCGGAGAGCCTCAGGGGGAAGAGCATTGTCGTGCTGGATATCGGCCTGATGCTCGCCGGCGCAAAATATCGTGGGGAATTTGAAGAACGCATGAAAGCGGTTCTGCAGGAGATTGTCTCGGATGAGAGCGGGTACATCGTGTTCATCGACGAACTTCACACCATAGTAGGCGCTGGGGCTTCGGAAGGTGCCGTTGACGCGTCGAACATGCTCAAACCGCCGCTGGCGCGAGGGGATCTGCGCGTGGTGGGTGCGACGACGCTCGACGAGTATCGCAAGCATATTGAGGCGGACAAGGCGCTCGAGCGCAGGTTCCAGCCGGTGTACGTCGGCGAACCCTCGGTCGAAGACACGATTGGAATCTTGCGGGGACTCAAGGAACGCTACGAGGTGCACCACGGCGTGCGGATCACCGACGCCGCGCTTATCTCGGCGGCCACTCTTTCTGATCGCTACGTGGGCGAAAGGTTTCTGCCGGATAAGGCGATCGATCTCATCGATGAAGCGGCCAGCAGGCTGAGAATAACGATCGACAGCTTACCCCCCGAAATAGACGAACTGGAACGTCGCATTATCCAACTGAAGATTGAAGAGCAAGCGCTGGCAAAGGAATCAGACCCAGGCAGCGTGGAGCGTAACAAGGATGTCAAACGCGAGATTGCAGAGCTGCAAGAACGTACCCAGGGAATGAAGGCCCAGTGGCAAGCGGAGAAGGCTGCCATAGCGATGTTGCGGGGCAAGAAAGCCGAGCTCGAAGAGGCTCGGCTTGAGACGGAACAGGCCACGCGTGCAGGCGACTTGCAGAGGGCCGCGGAGATTATGTACGGCAGCGTACCGGGTTTGGAGAGAGAGATAGCAAAGGACAATGAGAGACTAGAGAAGATCCAAAACCGTTTCCGCTACCTGAAAGAAGAAGTCGAGGCTGAAGACGTCGCAGAAATCGTTGCGATGTGGACGGGGATTCCGGTTACTAGGATGATGGAGTCGGAGAAGGAGCGTCTCATTAGACTCGAAGATGAACTGGCTCGCCGCGTTGTTGGGCAGTCGGAGGCGATTGAGGCCGTTGCCAATGCGGTGCGCAGGTCTCGTACCGGCCTTCAGGACCCGGACCGCCCCATCGGCAGCTTTATCTTTCTTGGCCCCACTGGAGTAGGAAAAACTGAGACGGCGCGAGCGCTCGCAGAGTTTTTGTTCGATGACGAGCGCGCCCTGGTTCGGCTCGACATGTCCGAGTATATGGAGAAACATGCTGTCGCCCGGATGATAGGTGCTCCTCCTGGTTACGTCGGATTCGAAGAAGGCGGTCAGCTCACCGAAGCGGTGCGGCGCAGGCCGTATTCGGTCATCCTGTTTGACGAGATCGAAAAGGCTCATCCCGACGTCTTCGGGATTCTGCTCCAGATACTGGACGACGGAAGGCTCACAGATGGCCAAGGACGGGTCGTGAACTTCAACAACACGGTAATCATCATGACATCCAATATCGCGAGCGAGTCTATACTAGAGTTGGGCGATTCGAATTGGGAGTTGGCGGAACAGAGTGTAATGGATGCACTGCGAAATAGGTTCAAGCCTGAGTTTCTGAACCGCGTCGACGATGTCATCATTTACAAACCACTGTCGCGGGATGACCTGGGAAGAATTGTTGATCTGCAACTCGACAGAGTTCGTTCGCAACTATTGACTCGTAATCTCGCTTTGAGGGTTGAACCTGAGGTGCGCGCAGACCTGCTCGCTGAAGCGTACGACCCGAAGTATGGAGCGCGTCCGCTGAAGCGAACGATCCAGCGGCGGCTGCAAAACCCGATCGCACTGGCTTTGTTAGAGGGTGACTTCGTTGATGGCGACACGGTCGTAGCGAGTCGATCCAACGATGGCATGGTGAAACTCTCTAAAGCAAAAGGTAATCTTCAGGAACATGCCGGTGCCGGAATCTGACCGAGCATCCCTCACCGACAGTGACCGGCTCGGCATGAATGCTGCGCTCGCCGAAGCGCGACGCGCTGCCGATGCTGGAGAAGTTCCCGTTGGCGCCGCGGTTGTAGTAGCAGGAGAGGTCGTTGCCAAGGCCCACAACGAG
>JACZUR010000090.1 GCA_022573095.1 Gemmatimonadota bacterium
AAGGACAGTGAGCGCCGCGATAACTGAAGCTGTGCGAAAGACGAGTGAAATGGCTGCCACACTAGCCAAGCTCGAGAAAGGCCAGTTTCCGGATAACGCCGAAACCGGTCTGCGCCAGGTCAAGAATTCGGTGACAGGCCTCGAACAGGCCATCAATTCCGTGCGCCAAATCCGCATTGATCTTGGTAGCACTGATGCCGCAATCAAGGCGACGGTTCGGAGAGCAGTTGCCAAGAGTGCCGATACCGCGGTCGAACAGCTTGACTCGTTGAACAAGGAAGCCGCTCTCGCCAGGAAGTCGGCGAAGCGCGAGTTGAAACGAATGGGCGAGCTCGGTGAAGTCGTTATGCAACTCGAACAGAAGATCAGTGAACTGGACAAGCGAACGGATGCCATCGGGAAACAAGCTCAACGCGGAGAGGCCGTGGCGGAAACTCTCGAGGAGGCGGAGGCGTCAGCCGAACGGGTCGCGAGCCAGATCACTCGTCTGCAAGATCGGACCGCAGAGCTGGACGAACTGGAAACGCTCGTGCGACGGCTTACCGGTACTGCGGCAGCTTTTCGGGAGGATATGGACCGGTTGGAGTCGATGAAGTCGGATCTACATAAGACGAGGGCGCTGCACGGAGAAACGCTTGCCAGCGTTACGAAGGCGGATGCGTCGATCCACGGTCTGGAAAGGAGAATGTCGTCGTTGCTCGCAACCGCGCCCCGTGTGGAGCAACTCAAGGACGACGCGCAGCGAGTTGAGACAGCCGCGCGGGAGATGGTGTCGCGCAGCTCGTTGCTGGACCAGATGGAAGTGAGAATTACTGGGCTCGAAGTGCGCGGTGACGCGCTGGCCGGGGAGATGGAGGAGCTCGATAAGAGAAAGATTTTACTCGAGGAGTTCGGGAAGCGAACAGATGCTGTGGAAGGACGCCTCGACAGCGCGGACGAACACCTGGCGAACGTAGAGAAGAAGGTCGACGATATTGATCGTGTTGAAGAGCGTGCCACGTTCGCAATTGACTGGCTGCAGGAGACGAGCGATCGCATCAGGCGACTGCGGGAGGATCTGTCGTCTGCGATTGAACGGGAAGGGCAACTGGCTTCCGTTGCCGAATACGTCGAAAATCTCTCGGAAGATATTGAGCAACGGGAAACCCGGCTCAAGGAATTGCTGGGCGAACTCGAACGAGCGAACTCGATTCGGGAGCAAGCCTCAGAAGCAGCCGTGGCGCTCGAAGAGAAGGATCGAGCATTGCGAAGTTCACTTGCGGAGGGAGAGGAGACCATGATCCGTCTGCAAGAGTTTCTCGATGGCCTTCATGAACGTGAGCAGAGTGTCACAGAGATTCAAACGCAGTTCTCTGATTTTGATGACAGGATCTTTGAACTTAGCGGGGCCGAGAAGCGGCTAATGGAGCAGGTCGAAGGGCTCCTCGCCCGTGAGAAAGGTGTCGCAGCGGTCAGAGACGATCTTGCTCGTGCGTTTGAGACGGCTGAGAAGACGCTCGCTAAAGTGCGGGCGATCAGCCAAACTCAAGAGGATATCGTTGGGTCCCGTGCCGCTACGGACCGTGTGCTACAGCAAGCCCTAGCAGTTGACGAAGTCGCCCGTCGCATTGAGAGTAGAAAGCCGGAACTCGACGCTATAGAGAAGCGCATTGAACGGCTCGAGACAGTTCTGAGTAAGGTACATGGGGTGCTGGGTAGGCTCTCAGAAGGGGATGGGGACGCCGCAATTCTGCGGCTGCTGAAAGGCTAGGGCTACTCGCTCAACTCTCTCAGCGTGGCCAGCGGGGTGTGGCGGGTGACGCTCCGGCTATTTACGAGGCCGACCATCACTGTAAGTCCGGTGACGATCATCCAGTACGCAAGCAGCGAAGCTGCCGACAGGTTGAATTCTACATTGAACATGAATTTCGACAGGCCCCAACCAGCTGCCGTTGCCAGCAACATTCCTGAGAAACTAGCTACCGTTCCGAGTGCGAAATACTCCGTTACAAGTATCTGCCTGACTTGTCTCGTGCTTGCCCCCAGAGTCTTGAGAAGTGCACTCTCATGGATGCGCTGATACTTGGTAGTTGTTATGGCGCCGATAAGCACTATTAGCCCGCTTGTGATGCTGAACAGCGCCATGAATCGAATCGCGACGGCCACCTTGTTCACCACACCGTCGATTGTTCTCTGAATTTCGGTCAAGTCGAGAACGGAGATATTTGAAAACCTCCCGACGACATCCCGTTGCAGCTCGACGCGTTCGGCTGCGTCATCTACTCTGGTCATCAGTATGTAGGTCTGCGGTGCCTCATCCAGAACGCCTGGTTCGAAGATCGCAAAGAAGTTCGGTTCAAATCGGGCCCAGTTGATTCGCCGCAGGCTTGCTATCTGAGTCTCGACCTCGACTCCCTGTATGTCCCAGGTGATATGGTCACCAAGTCCGATTTCAAGACCGAGCGCGATGTCTTCGTCCAAGGAGATCCGCGGCAGCGATCCGATACCAAGCTCGTCCCACCAGCCGCCAGCCGTGATCACCTCTGAGCTATTCAGTTCAGCTCGATAGGTATTTCGGTATTCACGTCTGTACATCCAGCGGTTGCCACGACCGAGAGCTGAATCAGCTAGAATGTCTTCCACAGATCTGTCGTTCACTCTGGCGATTCGTGATGGAACGATTGGGATCATTCCGAGGTTCGAGTGACCCCGTCTGTCGAGTATTGCCTCCAGTTCGGTGTGCTGGTCAGACTGGATATCGAACATGACGAGGTTAGTCTTGTCAGGACTGGACTCCACGCTCAGCTGATCCAGCAAGCTTCGTTGTGTCAGGTGGAGTGTCGCGATTAGAAAAACTCCGAATCCAATCCCCAGCACAACCGAAACCGTCTGATTCTGAGGTCGGAAGAGGTTGGCAACGCCCTGGCGTATGACGTAGCTAGCACGTCGCGGGAAGAACTTCCGCGCGCTTCTGACCGTTGCCCACGCGATTACAGCTAGCAGGCCGGTGGTTACTCCTACAGCTCCGGCGAAAGCCAAGCCGACGCCGGTTGTCGGCGCTTGCCACAGGCTTAGCACCACAACGGTAGCGACCAAGGTTGCCGCTACTGCCCACCGCAGCCAGTCGAATCCGGTCCTAGATCTCACGAAATCGCGGCGAAGAGCCCTCAACGGCGAAACGTCGCGGATCTTGAGCAGGGGGAGTAGGGCGAAAACCAGGGCCACTAAGGTACCTACGACCAGACCGGTTGCAACCGTCCACCAGTCGATGGAAATGGCTACATCTAGCGGTAGGAAGTCACTAAGGACGCGAGGTAGCGTTGCCTGAATGGCAACTCCGAGAACCGTTCCGGCGGTAGCGCCCGCCAGGCCGAGTGCGGCAGCCACGAGAAGATAAGTCCCGAAGACCGTTTTCTGGGTTGCACCGATGCACCTCAGTACTGCCATGGTATCGAGTTTTTCTTTGACGAATACGTGGACCGCGCTCCCGATCGCAATTCCACCGAGGAGCAACGCAACGAGACCGATGAGGCCAAGAAAGCGCGAAAGCCGATCCAGCACCGAGCTCAGGTCAGTCTCTACATCAGCTACCGTGTCGTATGTGACTCTATGAGCATCGAATAGCTCGTCGTACTCACCAAGGAACAGCTCTATAGACTGATAACTCGGAAACTTTATGTAGGAACGGAATTGGGCGATGCTGCCAAACCTTATCAGGCCTGTCTCTTCCAAATAGCGCAACGGTATGAACACGCGCGGACCGATCGCCGATCTAATCCCGAGATTACCTGGAAACTCTTTTAGAATGCCTACAATCCTAAAAGTGGCGTCTCCTATCGAGATGCTGTCACCCACACGAGCGTTCAGGTAGAGCATGGCGGCTTCTTCGACCACGGCGCTATGCGAATTCTGGAAGGAACCCCACGCCTCGGCGGGTTCGGTAGTTACCGTTCCGTAGTACGGGTACGAGCCTTCGATCGCTCTTACCTGAAGCAGGCGTGGAGCCCGATCCGAGGAACTTCCCAGGACCATGGATCCAAACGATACGACGCGGGATGCATCGAGGCCTCCGGATTTCAAGGAAGCGATGAGAGCTTCGACGGTGTCTGGAAACGCGTTGCGGTGACGCAGTGCGAGGTCGGCGCCGAGGATTCCGCGTGCCTGGCCGTGTATGGATGAAACGATATTCTGTCTGAAGGAATTGATGGAAACGAGTGCAGCGACGCCAACCGTTATGGCGACAGTATACAGGACGAGTCGTTTCCTGCCCGCGTAGAGCTCCCGGCGGGCCATTCGAAGTGAGAAGCCGTTAATCAATCCTGATCTTGGACCCCGTCGGATACGATCTCACCGCCCTCGAGACGCACTATTCTGGCAGCGCGTCCGGCCAGCTTCTGATCGTGCGTAACCAGCACGAGAGTCGTGTGCAGTTCACGATTTAGTTGAACGAGCAAATCGGCTACAACGGTCCCGGTGTCTGCGTCGAGGTTACCAGTGGGTTCGTCTGCGAACAGGATCTTAGGCTCGTTTGCAAATGCACGCGCGAGGCCGACTCTCTGTTGTTCGCCCCCTGATAACTGACTAGGGTAGTGGTCGAGTCTCTCGCCAAGGCCGACCCGTTCGAGCAGACCGCAGGCCCGTTCGGCCAGATCGCTACCGTTCAAAGATCGAGCCTCGCGCAGTTCAAGCGGCACTAGTACGTTCTCGAGGGCCGTGAGCGTCGGGATCAACTGGAAAGTCTGGAACACGAAACCAACTTTTTCCCCTCGCAGCTTTGAGCGTTCGTCCTCCGAGAGTCCGTTGAGATTCTGCCCATCGATAGTCACCGTCCCGGAACTTGGAAGGTCGAGGCCGGCTAATAAACCTAGCAGTGTAGTCTTCCCACTACCTGAGGGTCCTACAATTGCGACAAAGTCGTTCTCCGCTATCGATAGGTTTATGTTTCTAAGGACCGTAAGCGAGCGGCCGGCGCTCTTGTAAGTCTGTTCGATATTTGATGCGATGATCATAGGCAGAAAGATACTCTGTTACATACTTGCTGGCGTAACGATAGCGTGCGAGGTTGACCCCTCAAGAGAGCCGCCTGATGCCGTCGGCGGCACTAGTACATCGGCAGACCCTACACCCGTCGTTTTGTTCCTCGGGACGAGTCTTACCGCAGGTCTTGGTGTGTCAGAGACGGAGGCATATCCCGCGTTAGTCGCTAAAAAGATAGACTCCGTCGGACTCGATCTGAGAGTGGTCAATGCGGGCGTCAGCGGTGAAACTTCAGCCGGGGCACTGCGCAGAATTGACTGGCTGCTGCGTTCTCCTATTGTGGTGCTGGTGCTGGAGTCCGGTGCGAACGATGCTCTGAGGGGGCAGGATCTCGGGGCACTCAAGTCCAACCTCCAGGAGATTATCACGCGCACATTGAGCGCGTATCCGGATGCGCGAATCGTGATCACGGGAATGGAGGCGCCGCCTAACTTGGGCTCCAGCTACACCTCCGAGTTTCGCGCGGTGTATGATGATCTAGCGCGAGAGAACGAAGCCACGCTGATACCATTCCTGCTGGAGGGCGTCGGTGGCGTACCGGCCCTCAATCAAGCGGATGGTATACACCCGACCGCGCACGGGCATTCGATGATTGCTGACATTGTTTGGGAAGTTCTCGAGCCGGTCCTGCGTGAAGTGATCAACGGGTAAGTGTCGACTCAAATTCCGCGATTTCATCTCGCGTTTCCCGTTCGTGACCTGAAGGAAGCACGACAGTTTTACGGTAGCCTGCTTGGGTGTGAGGAGGGTAGGAGTTCAGACACATGGGTTGATTTCGACTTTCAAGGGCATCAGATCGTGGCGCACCTGAGTCTAGAAGCGAGCGCAGGTACGAACGAAGTCGACGGCCATCAGGTGCCCGTGCGACACTTCGGACTTATTCTGGAGTGGGCCAAATGGGAAGAACTCGCGCACGACCTCAAGAGCGCAGGGGCAGAGTTTATCATCGAGCCATACGTGAGATTCGAAGGGCAACCCGGTGAGCAGGCAACGATGTTTGTACGCGATCCGTCCGGAAACGCGCTCGAGTTCAAGGCGTTCAGAGATGAAGAACAAATTTTCGCTTCGTAACGCAGGGACTCTCTTGAGCCTAGGTGGGAGCATTGCACTCGCCGCCTGCGGCGGTGGAGACGAACCATTGGGTACAGGATCAACTCTGGGGAATGGAGCGAATGATACTGTGTTGTTCAGCGCCATTGCGGCCGGGCACTTCTACGGCTGCGGTATCCTAACGACCGGGGAAACGTTCTGCTGGGGGAAGAACACGCTCGGAGCGCTCGGAGCAGGAAGCCAGGCGACCGCCGACACTTCGCTAAGAAACCTTCCTCTCCAGATCGCTAGCGATGTTGCAATGGTTTCGGTGAGCGCCGGTGAAGCCCACACCTGTTCAATCGATCCCGCTGGCGAGGCATTCTGTTGGGGAAGTAACGGCCTCGGCCAGCTCGCGAGCCCGGTTTTACCCTGCCTCTTTTTCGCGGGTTGCAGTGACGTCCCTATCAAGGTCACCGGAGGACTGAAGTTCACCTGGATCGCCCCTGGACAACTGCACACCTGCGCCCTCACGCCCGACGGAGAGGCTTTTTGCTGGGGTGTGAACCGGTCGGGCGAATTAGGGGTCGGCGCTGCCGGATCCGACGTATGCTTGGGAACGGCCTGTAATGCTACTCCCGCTGCGGTTGTGGGCGGACTGGTGTTTACCTCTATCACCGCCGGTTCGGCCCACACATGCGCGTTAGCGGTTGACGGCACAGCGTATTGCTGGGGGTTCAACCAGGTCGGTCAACTTGGAATCGGTAGCGCGGTCGCCGATGAGTGCGGTATTACGCGCAGCCCGTGCAGCAATGTGCCACTCGCCGTGTCCGGTGGCCTCAAGTTCTCCGCGCTCGAAGCCGGTGGGCTCAACACGTGTGGTATTACCAACGATGGGCGGACCATGTGCTGGGGTAACGACGGACTGCGCGACAGTTCGGAAGTTGTCAGCGTTCCCGTCGAAGTGGCTGGAGGTGTGGCGTTCACCTCGCTCAGTGTGGGAAGTGGGTGGGCATGCGGTATCAATAGTGCGTCGGATGTTTATTGCTGGGGCACGAGCCCTGCTACACTCGGCGACGGCACAATACGAAACCAGAGTGCAACACCGGTGCTGGTGGCCGGTCAGTTAAAATTTGCGTCGGTCAGCGTCGGCTTGCCTCACGCGTGCGGTGTTACAACGGGGAGCGCGGCGTACTGCTGGGGAGACAATGCGAGCGGCGCGCTGGGTTGGGGCGGCATCGGGATCGCGACGGTTCCGGTTATGGTTGAGGTGGGTAGGTAGCCGATAAACGGAGTGGTATAGACAAGAACGACAAAGGCCGGATCTTATCCCGGCCTCTGTCATGGCGCCGATAGAAGGCTCACCGTAGAAGCGAGCGCCGCCTATGACGGAGGCCGCCGACAACTACGACAGGCTGGGTTCGAAAGATTTAGCCCAGCAAATGCGGCAACTCTGTGGTGAGCTCCCGAACTCGGCTTAGCGCGGCAATCACGCTCCTATCCGTCGCTCCATCTCCCTGACCGCTTCACCTAGCTGGTCGAACGAGTCGATCACGAAGAGAACATCCTGAAAGTGGGCGATTTCAAATGGCTTATCTATTACCGCCTGAGGGTCACTGAGTTGGAGGATCAGCGACGAAAGCGGTAAGCTGTAAGCCTAAAGCAGTAAGCCTACCGCTCCCGGCTCCCCTGCACGCTGCACGAGGAAAGCGGGTCCGAGGGTCAGCGGGTCATTTCCCTGTTCCCGTTTCCCGTGTACCCTGCATGCGTCCAGCTTGGCTCCTACCGCTCCCTGCTCCCTCCTCCCCGGTCCCTTCAATCAATGCCAGCTTCTCCCCCCTCGTCATCTTCTTGATCTCCGCCTCGCGGGCGCTGGCGGAAGCCCGGTCCTTGTGTTTTTCGGCAAAAACTATCTTCTTTGGACGGGAGGTGCGGAAGAATTTGGCTCCGCGTGTCTTGCCGGTGTGTTCGGCGAACCTTCGTTTGACATCCGTCGTAATAACTGTATAGAGTTTTCCGGATTCGGTCTGAACTATATAGACCTCCCAAGGCTGATTTTTCCCCGATGAAATGGTGTCCTCCTCGCTGTGGGGAGTTGCAACGGTAACTGAATGTCCCAACCGAATAAGAATGACCAGGC
>JACZUR010000091.1 GCA_022573095.1 Gemmatimonadota bacterium
AAAGCGTCGGTCTGATGAAGCGACTCGAGCTCGCCGGATCAACCACCCGAATGTGGTGCGCGTCCTTGATCGCGGCATCACAGATCTCGACGAGGAGTTCTACGGGTATGAACTGGTGGAGGGCGGCGATGAGGCTGAAGTGTAGCTGGATCAAGAGGATTGCCGTGAAGGGGGGGTGTCTTGTTGTGCATTGTCCTCCTTTCTTGCCATCCTGTCCGAGGTGCCTCACCTAAAGGCGCAGACTTTAGTCCTCGACTCGTTGCGCGTGGGCTCGTCTGGAAGGACTGTGGTGCTCAGATTTTTGTTCGGAGGTCTCGGGATGCTTTTTTATTACGCTGCATCCATTCCCGCTACGTGACGCCGCGGGGGGCTCGTAGTCGGTTCGGGTTTTCAATGTACGCAACACGGAGGCGATTTTCTTGTCCTTGGCCGTTGTTTGGGAGAGTGATATTGTTAGCCTCTCTGGAATCGCAACGACAACCTTAGATAAGCAGTCTTGCCTGACGATCCGAACGACAGGGGAAAACTGACTAATGCATGAATGTTTGAACAAGAATCTCTTTCTGGTCAAAGAACATCTGGGAATCTTCAAAGCGGCCAACAATTATGACATCCATGATCCCGAAACCGGTGAGGTGATCATGCATTGTAGGGAAGACAGTTTGGGCTTCTTTACTAAACTGCTTCGCTTTAGCGACTACAAGCGCATGACACCCTTCGACGTGGTAGTACGCATTCCCGACGGTGAGCAACTTGTAAGGATTACCAGAGGTGTATCGATGCTGCGCTCGAACGTCAGTGTTTTGGATGAGAACGACCGGAGAATCGGTGGGTTCAGGCAGAAACTGCTGTCGATCGGTGGCGCGTTCACTGTGCTGGACGCCCGAGATCGGGAGATCTGTCGGCTCCAGGGGAAATGGACGGGGTGGGATTTCCGATTCATGGCGGGTGAAACGGAGTTGGCGCACGTCAGCAAGAAATGGGCGGGCCTGGGTAAGGAGCTCTTTACGAGCGCCGACAACTATGTGCTGGAAATCTCCGATGCCGTTCCCGCGGACAGCCCACTGCGCCAGCTAATACTCGCAGCGGTCATGTGCATCGACATGGTGCTCAAGGAATGAGGAACCAGTGGCCGAACTGTCGCGGTCTTCGACTGGGTGAACCCGGCGTAGGAGGTGTTCGATGCGCAAGAGTCTGATGCCTGTCATCGTGTTTACCGCGACATATCTATCGGCAGCACTCGTCTTGCCCTGGTCCGCGGCAATCTGGAGTTTCTCTTTTACATAGCAGTGATGCTGGTACTGATCGGAGCGGTATGGACGGTGCACCGATCGGTGGAACTGACGTCGGGTGCCCTCTGGGGACTGAGTGTCTGGGGTCTTGCACATATGGCGGGGGGTCTCCTGGTCGTACCCGCTGGTTGGCCGGTAAACGCGGACAGCAGGGTACTCTATACTCTCTGGCTGATTCCCGGCCGGCTAAAGTACGATCATGTAGTGCACGCATACGGATTCGGTGTGACGACATGGGTGTGCTGGCAGGGATTGAAAGCTGCGCTCAAAAGCCGCGGCGCGATTGCTCGTCCGACCTTCGGTCTCATCGTTCTTGCGGTGGCCGCGGGACTAGGTTTCGGGGCCCTTAACGAGCTTATCGAGTTCGCAGCTACATTGCTGGTGCCGGAAACGAATGTTGGCGGCTATCTCAATACCGGTTGGGATCTCACCGCGAATTTCGTAGGTGCGAGCGTCGCCGCAACTCTCATCTGGAACTACGAACGACGAACACCCGATAGCTGACACTCTTTGACTCCTCGTGTCTCGGTGCTTCTTCCCTGCCGTAACGCGGCTGCCACACTCCCAGCAGCACTCTCATCTCTGACAGCGCAAAACTTCGCGTCGTTCGAGATCATTGCTGTTGACGACGGCTCCTCTGACGACACGTGGAAGATCCTTACGAGAGTGTCAGACACGGAGAAAAGATTAGTCAGGCTGCAACAGCCCCCGCTGGGGATCGTTGCTGCGCTCAACGCGGCTGCAGAAGTTGCGCGCGGGGAGCTGCTCGCGAGGATGGACGCCGACGATATTGCGCTACCGGAGCGGATCGCGCGACAGGTAGAGCTCCTCGACTGCGACGATGGTCTGGCGGCGTGCGGTACACAGGTGCGGTACATACCTAGGTCGAAAGTTCTCGACGGCGCGCTCCGTTACGAAAGCTGGATAAATGGCCTGGTCAGCCCCGAGGAGATCGAGCGAGATCTTTTCGTCGAGTGTCCCATTCCGCATCCAACGCTCATGATGAGACGAGAAGAATTTGAAAAGGTCGGCGGATACCGAGACGCCGGATGGCCCGAAGATTATGACTTGATATTCAGGCTGTGGGAGTCTGGAGCGCGGCTTGGAAAGGTCTCGGATGTATTGCTCGAGTGGCGCGAGCATCCGGAGCGGTTGTCGCGCGTCGATGGCCGTTACAGCGAAGACGCGTTTCGCAGGTGCAAGGCGCACTTCCTAAAGCATCGCATCAAGCAGCGTTCCGTGGTGGTGTGGGGCGCCGGGCCGGTAGGCAAGGCGTTCGCGCTGGAACTCCAGAGACTCGAGCACCGTGTTGCGGCTTTCGTCGATCTAGACCCGCGTAAAATTGGTCACACAATTCACGGTGCCCCGGTAATCCATCCCCAGGACATCGATAGTTACCGAGGCTCCTATGTGGTCGCGGCCGTTGGATCTCACGATGCACGCCGGGAGATCCGCGCCGCATGGAAAGCTGGTGGATTTAAAGAACCCGAAGAGTGTTGCGCGGTGGCCTGATGCGGGTTGCGGTAAGCGGGAAGAGGCGGCATTAATCCGCTGACAATTCGGAGGTGCCATCGTGAGACCTGGATCACGACTTGCAATCATCTTGCTGTCGGCAGTCGCTGTCGTGCACGTGCTGCGCTTGGCGTTTCGCATAGACCTGGTAGTGGGCGGTACGGTCATCCCGCTGTGGGTGAGCGTTCCGGCCGTGCTCGTGTTCGGATCTGGTGCCTTTCTCCTAGCGCGAGAACAACGGCACTGACGCGAGGCGTCTGCTAACGGAGAACGGAAACCCCCCGGCAGAAGCTGTTTCCGCCGGGGGGAGAGGGGGAAGGGCGTTGTCGCCGAGTTACCTGCTTTCCTCAGCCGGACTGCTTGGCCCTTTTGGCAGCGATCTTCTCCCACGGTTTCCGCTCGAAGTAACCGTTCATTAGCTTGCGCGTCTCGCCTGATAGCAGCAGCAGCGCGAGCAGGTTCGGCAGAATGACGATCGCCAGCGCCACATCTCCGAGTTCCCAGATTGCCGCGGGCGCAATAACGGCTCCCACGAAGTGCATGCCGAGATACACGAACTTGTATGGCAGCACCGCCTTGTGACCGAACAGATACCGTGCACACCTGTCTCCGTAGTAACTCCACGCTATCGCCGTCGAGATCCCGAACAGGAGTACCGATATCAAGACGATGTAGTGTCCGAAGTCGCCGATAACGGAGAGCCCCCGTCGAAAAGCGAGCATGGTCAGTGGTGCACCTCCTTCCGGGGCATCGGCATAGAGGATCAGATAGGTCGTGCCATCGCTCCCGGTGGCGTTACCGGCCGCGGGATTGATGGTTCCCGAGAAGGGCGTCGACTGCGCTTCGTCGGTGTAGAAGTGTTCGACCACGACGTCGTGCCACGCGAACGCGGCGCCGCCCGCTGCGATCTGCTGGGAGCCGTCCGTTATGATGATTGAGGCCGGCGCATCGGTTTGCTCGTAGTTGCGATCGTCTACCGCGGTGAGATAACTGATATCACCTCCGTCCAGCGTTAACTCTGAGGGGACGCGTTCGTTCCAGGTGCCGGTCATGATGATCACGAGAGCGGTCATCGTGACGATGACGATCGTGTCGATGAACGGCTCGACCAGGCCGACGACGCCTTCGGAGACTGGTTCGTCGGTCTTAGCTGCCGCGTGCGCTATCGGTGCCGAACCCTGTCCGGCCTCGTTTGAGAAGAGTCCGCGGTCCACACCCCAGTTCATTGTGACCAGGATGGCTCCAATTCCTGTACCGGCAACTCCCGCCGTGGGATTGAACGCTTCCCTGAAGATGAGTGCGAGCGCTGGAAACAGCTGGTCGATATTGAGCAATATGATGACCACCGCGCCGGCGACGTAGATCGTCGCCATCATGGGGGCCAGGATTCCGGTAACCTTACCGATCCGCTTGATGCCGCCGATGATAACCAGACCGATAATGAACACGGCGATCAATCCTGTCACGACGTTCGAGATACCGAAGGACGATTCCAACGTATCGGCGAGCGTATTTGCTTGCACCGCGTTTCCGGTTATGAACGCGGTGAAACCGAGCATCACGGCGAAAAAGACCGCCAGCGGTTTCCACGCGGGTCCCAGACCCCGCTCGATGTAGTACATCGGCCCGCCGGCTACAGTGCCCTCCCATTTGCGCTCAGGCTTTTCGATGTTGCGGTAGCGCTGAGCCAGGGTCACCTCGGAAAACTTTGTCGCCATGCCCACGAAGGCGGTGACCCACATCCAGAAGAGCGCGCCGGGTCCACCCCAGTGGATTGCCCAGGCTGCACCGGCGATGTTCCCGATGCCCACAGTCGCCGAGAGCGCCGTGGTCAGGGCCTGGAAGTGGGAGACGTCTCCGGGCTCGTCCGGATCGTCGTAGCGACCGCTGGTGACGGCGAATCCGTGACCCAGCTTGCGCAGTTGCACGAATCCGAGCCGGAAGGTTAGATAGAATCCGGTACCGAGTAGCGCGATCACCTTAAACGGGATCGTCTCGCCCCCAATCGGAATGCCGAAGTTGTCGAGAAAGTTCTTGACTACTGATATTATCTGCTCGATGGCTTCCACAGTCGCTCCATGCTGGGTTTTTGAAGTCTGCCAAAGTAGCTAAGATCGCTTAAAATTGCTACACAACAATCTGGGATGGGTTCATTTGTATTTTCAGTTTACAGCCGGAGTCCCGGCGTAGACTGGCGTGTCGCAACCGGCTAAGTGTCACCGTATCGATCCAGGGTACCGGGACGCAGCCCGTATTTGGAGGGGAATCGATGATTGTAGACTACATATCCGGCGTCATCACGCGCGAGCTACGCGCGCTCAGATCTGAGTTGGAATGCTACGCCGATGAGGCCGATATCTGGAAGACTCCCGACGGCATCACGAACTCGGCTGGTACGCTGGCCCTGCACCTGGCCGGGAATCTCCGCCATTACGTCGGAACGGTACTGGGCGGAAACGACTACGTCCGCGACAGGGCGGCGGAGTTCGCTCGCCGGGATGTTCCTCGGGAGGAATTAATCGCTGATGTGGACCGCGCCATCGAGGACGTAAGCCGCGGGCTCTCCGGCGTCTCAGACGAGTCTTTGGGCGACAGGTTTCCCCTGGCGGTCGGAAACATTTCCCTCAATACGGGTGATTTCCTGATCCACCTGGCGAGCCACCTGGCGTACCATCTGGGTCAGATCAACTACCACCGCAGGATCACAACAAAAGAGCAGGGGAGTGTCACGGCGCTCTCTGTCTCGGAACTGAGGTCGGCTGAAAAAGGGGGCTAGACGCAGCCCATTAAGAACAACGAACGGCCGGACGCTTGACCCAAAACGTGGTGACGTACTCAGCGCGACAATCGACAATCTGTCGATGGGAACGGTGCTCTTGCATTGCGAACACGCCGGAGCTAGCGTAGCTTGTCGCCGTTCACTTGGTTTCATCCAACGTACCACGACTCGAACCGGGAACTAGCGTTCCGAGAGGTGAGTTGATGCATAAACCCCGGTCGTCTCTCGCCATCGCACTGCAAGACTACACCGGCCCTCGGCCCGGTGTAGCGCTGACGATTGCAGCAGTGGCTCTCATAGCCGCGCTCGTTGTGGGAGTTGTGCACGTGATAACGCTTGGCCGCGCGGGAACGGTCATCGAAGAGGGGCAGCGCACGATCCGAACACTCCACAGTTACAACGCGGCGCTAGAGGTATGGCGCCAGTTCGGCGAGGGCGTACCGGAAGAGGAGATGCCGCCCCAACAGATACGCCTTCGGGACAGCATTGCGCTGGCGCTGGGACGCAACCTGAGAGCACTGCAAGAGGATCTTTCCGACCCAATCGACAGAGACCTCGTTGCCACCGTCATAGCGGAACTCCCAGTGGGCCGTGGTGCCGGTGACGCTGCAGGTCTGAGCCAAGCAGGGAGGGGCGCTATGATCGTCCTTACGGCGCGCCAGGACTCGGCGCTGTTTCGCGCCGCATCGGACTACCAGCGGTCGCAGTTTTTAGCGGCTGTGGTCATCATTCTGACTGTGGTCGCCGCCGGAGTTCTGATAATACCCATGTCGTGGGCCTACATACGGTACAAGAGGGGGATACCGCCGGGGATGTGAGACCGGAAGGTCAGAGGGTAGAGGACGGACGGAAGACGGTGGGAATCGGAGGACGGATTGTGGAAGATGGACAAAGGACGGTGGGAACCGATGGACGGATTGTGGAGATGGACAAAAGACGGTGGGGGATAGGGAAAGATTGTGGTGGATGGATGGAGGACGGTGGGAAGCGGGGGACAGATTGGTAGGAAGGATAAAAGACGGTGGGAAACGAGGGAAAGATCCTAACAGGGTGAATGAAAGACGGTGTAAGACGGTGGAGGACGGTGGAAGTTTGCTCGTTTGCGACTAGGTAAGTAACCAGCGAACGAATTTGGTTACGCCGGCACAAAGATGGTACGCTGATCCCTCACTTCAACGGTAATGTTGTCGACCAGAAAGTCGATGACGCACTACCGCTCCCTCAGAGCCTGGCAAATCGCCCACGAGTTAGCACTCGCTGTGGCACGAGCCGCCGATCGGTTTCCTGCTAGCGAGCGATTTGAACTCACGTCCCAACTGCGCCGAGCAGCCCTTTCCGTTCCGACCAACCTTGCGGAAGGACAGGGGCGTTTTGGAACAAGAGAAGCACTTCGCTTTGCGCGGATAGCCGCCGGCTCACTAGCCGAGGTGGATTACCTGCTGTTCTTTGCCAAAGAGAGAGGATATCTGAACAGCGGAGACTATGAGGATCTCTCTGAAAAGCGTGCTAGCACCAATCGTATTATTACGAAGCTTATCCGTTCGCTTGCATCTCGAAACGGTAGCTAATCTGTCTGTACATCGGTTTCCACCGTCCTCCACCGTCTTCTCTTCCTCGCACCATCACCCAGCTTAACTCCCCACCGTCTTCTTTCCCTTCGCACCATCGCTCAGCTTAACTCTTCACCGTCCTCTTTCCCCTCGTACCCTCACTCAGCTTAACTCCCCACCGTCCTCTTTCCCTTCGCACCATCACTCAGCTTAACTCTTCACCGTCTTCTCTCCCTCGCACCATCACTCAGCTCAACTCCCCACCGTCTTGTTTCCTCACCGTCCCTTACCCCGATTCTCATAAAAAAACAACCCTCCTCCCAGACCCCCCACAAACAGATCGATGTCTCCGTCAGCGTCGATGTCGACGAAGGCGGGGGCAGAGTACCCGGGTACGTCCACAGGAATAGGCACGTCCTCGACGAAGTTGGGCTCGCTCGCAGTGCCCTGATTCAGGTACACGAGCAGATCGCCCCGCTCGTTGCCGAGCACCATGTCATGATCGCCGTCGCCATCGAGATCAACGAACGCAGGGAAGCTACGGCGACCGACGTCGATATCGAGGTACCTATCCGATACGAGCGTGAATGCGGGCTCGCTCGCCGTGCCGTCGTTACGGTAATAATTGATCGTACCCGATGCTTCTCCGATAAACAGATCGAGGTCGCCATCGGCGTCGATATCCACGAGCGCGGGTGTGGTGTTGCTACCACGCGTGATCTTGAGTAGCTCGTCCGTCTCCATGACAAAGTTCGGGGAGGCGGACGTTCCGTCGTTTCTGTAGTAAGCGACCTCGTCATTCCACGAGCCGAGCACTATGTCAGCGTCACCGTCACCGTCGAGGTCACCAAACGCGGGGTGATAGTGATAGTTGTTCGGAAGCTCCAGCCGCCCAACCGCGCGGAAGGATGGGTCAGTTGCCGACCCTACATTATCGAAGCGATAAATGTAAGAGGTGCGGGAATTGCTCTGGTCGATCTTGTTGGCGAGAAGCAGGTTCGCCCCGTTCGCGCCCGCTCTTAAATCCGCTATGTTCCCGTACTGG
>JACZUR010000092.1 GCA_022573095.1 Gemmatimonadota bacterium
TCGGCGATGTCCAACTCGATTTCACGCATCGCCTCGTCTCCGTTCGCGGGATCCATCTGGTAGCCGCGCCTATCGCCAAAACGAGGCGCGCTCTCAGCCGCATCCCTAAATGGCCCGTAGAAGGCGGACGCGTACTTTGCGGCGTAGGACATGATCGGCGTTGACTCGAAACCAGCGTCGTCCAACGAACACCTTATTGCAGCCACACGTCCGTCCATCATATCACTGGGAGCGATCAGATCCGCGCCTGCCTCGGCCTGCGATACCGCGGCCCGCCCGAGAAGTGCGACGGTCTCGTCGTTTTGTACTTCGCCGCCTGCTACAACACCGCAGTGTCCATGTGAGGTGTACTCGCACAAACAGAGATCCGTAACCACAACGAGATCGGCGGCTGACGATTTGAACGCCCGAACCGCTTGCTGTATTACACCGTCTTCCGCGTACGCCTGTTCGCCAGTTTCGTCCTTGCTCTCCGGTATTCCAAAAAGCAGCACACCGCCTATTCCAGTCTTTACCGCACGCCGGGCCAAAGAATCAATGTCGCTAAGCGGATGCTGAAACACTCCGGGCATGGACCGCACTTCGGTGGCTTTGCCAGCCATCTTGATAAAAAGGGGCCAAATGAGGTCGGACGCAGCCAGATGCGTCTCCCTAACCAGTCTGCGAAGCTGCGGCGTCCGCCGCAGGCGCCGCATCCTTATCGCGGGAAAGCGGCTCACGGTATCAGGTCCGCCGCACCTTGGTTCAACAACTCTTCTGCCAGTGCGAAACCGCTCGCGCGGGGGTCTCCGGAATCAACCAGGCCCCGCGCCGTCAGAAATCGGGAACCGTCTTCCGCGTAGACTCGTACCAGCATTTCCATGTCACCCTGGGAGTTGTTAGTTGTTACGGCCCCTATCGGCGCGCGGCATCCGCCCTCCAGCCGCTCAAGCGCTGCGCGCTCCGCTTCCACGGCCACTCTAATCTCCGGTCTGTCAATCTCGTCAACACAAACGGCAACCTCTGTGTCGCCTTCCCTAATCTCTATCGCGATCGCGCCTTGCCCCGGCGCCGGAACGACCGTCTCGATCTCCAACGCGACAGCGTCGCGATTCATCTGCAACCGCTCGAGGCCCGCCAGAGCAAGAACCACAGCATCGACTTCGCCCTCTTCAACTTTACGGAGTCGCGTCGGAACATTCCCTCTCATCTCCACCACATTGAGGTCGTCTCTGTGCGATAGAATGGCCGCTCGCCGCCGAATGCTCGATGTGCCTATCCTCGAACCAGCTGGAAGTCCGGCCAGATCGCACCGCAACCTGCTGACTAGCGCGTCCCGCGGATCCGCCCGATCGGGACAGGCTCCCAACACCAAGCCCTCCGGTAACACAACCGCCAGATCCTTGAGCGAATGCACCGCCAGGTCAATGTCACCGCTGAACAGCCGGTCTTCGATTTCCTTGGTGTACAGGCCCTTCACCGCAAGATCCGGCGGATGTTCTAACACGCCCTTGTCGCCCGCAGTGACGATCGGCACGACCTGCGACGAAAAACCTTTCGCCTCCAGCATCGCTCGAACTTTCTCGGCTTGGAACAGGGCTAGTTGGCTGCCACGAGTGCCGATCCTCAACGGCATCGGCCTAGCTGCCCGGCGAGACTCGCTCCCGCAACCCAGTGATATCAGTCAGAGCGATCTCTCATTTCCTTTTTGAATCGGATTACTAGCCCGACTGAGTACGCGATCAGCACGATGGCCGTTACCACGTAAGCGGCAATCATGTAAGCGCCGTTATCAGGATATCCCATTCGCCGCTTCCTCGCTCCTAGCTTCCCGAAGAACTGCTAACGCATACCGTTGAACGACCAGGCCAATATACAGAAGCGCGTAAACCGCCAACGACAGAAGGAAAGTTGCCAACATGGGTGAATCCATTGACGGTTCGCTCGGTTTCAGGATCACGGGGGTCGGATGTAACGTTCTGAACATATAAACGGTGAGATGGATGAACGGCACCAGAACCAAGCCCATTATCCCTATCACGCTGGAATGTTGGGCGCGTATGACAGGCTCCTCCAGTGCACCTCTCATCACCAGATATCCCACAAATAAAAGGAATATGAAAAGAGTCGACGTGAGCCTGGCGTCCCAGCTCCACCACGTTCCCCAGATCGGCTTCCCCCAGATCGGTCCCGTAGTGAGCAAAATTACTGACATTACGACACCCACTTCGGCCGAAGCGGCGGCAAAGAGATCGACGCGTTGATCTCTGAGCCAAAGATAGAAGATACTTGCCAGCCCGGTGGCGGCGAACGCGCCGAGCGCCGTCATAGCTGCCGGGGCGTGAAGGTAAAAGATCTTCTGCGCCGGTCCCTGAGTTTGTTCGATCGGAGTGTAGGCGAGGGCTCGGATATAGACGCCCATCATGCCGGCTAGAGCCAACCCAGTGATGATCCGCCCTTTGACGCTTAGGCTGGCAGCTTGATCGGCTTTAGTCATTCTTCGAGCGTAACCTCGAACAGGAGCAGGGATAAAACAAAGAACACTATATCGAAGGCAACCAACAACTTAAGCCAGCCCAACATCTCACTCAAGGGTCTCGCCGCCAAGATTCTCGAGGTCACCTGAACGGCGCCAACCACCGGCGGAACGAGGAAGGGCAACAGCAGCAAGGGAAGCATGAGCTCAGCAAATCGCGTGCGCACAACCATAGAACTGAGGAGTGTACCCACCGAGACGAACGCAACGGTCGTCATAGCGATTACGGCTATCAATGCCGGCAGGCGTGACCAGACTTCTACGTTGTAGAAAAGCACGAAGATGGGGAGGCTGATAAACTCGACCGTGAACACAAATGCCAGGTTCGCCAACAATTTTCCCAAGAAGATGGACGAACGGGGAATCGGCGCCAGGAGAATGCCGTCCAGCGCGCGGTTCTCCCGCTCGAGCAAGAACGACCGGTTGAGGCCTACTATCGCGGCGAAGGTAAACGTCACCCATAGCGCACCGGGAGCAATGTCGATGGACGCAACGGCGGTTGGATCGCGCGCAAAGAACAGAATCGCCAGAACGAGGATCGCAAATACGAGCGCTGACATAAACGCAGTCTTGGTCCGCAGTTCGATAGCCAGGTCTTTAACAGCTATCGTGAATGCGGCACTCAACACTCTAGCCACCGTGGACTATCTCCTTGTAGCGCGCGGCGATATCGCTCGCACTCCTGTTATCGACCTTCTCAATCACCTCCATGCGTCCGCCAACGAGAAACCCCATAGACGTGGCCAGCTGAACAACCGGATCGGTCTGGTGCGTAACGATAAGCATGGACGTTCCCTTTGCCCTCAGGTCCAGGAGCACCTGGTAAACAATCTCCGCGGCGGTATCGTCGAGACCCGTCATGGGTTCATCGAGGAGGAGGAGTGGAGGGTCGACAAGCAGCGCCCGCGCTATCGCGAGTCGCTGCGTCATGCCTCTGCTGAACGTACCAACTCTTTGGTTGCGCCACTTGCTGAGACCTACCAGATCGAGCGTGGAGTCGATTGTGCCCTCATCGGCCAAGCCGTAGAGTCGGGCGCAGAAACGCAGATTCTCACTGGCCGAGAGCGCGTCGTAGAGCATGGAGCTGTGACCGACCATAGCTAGAATTCCGGAAACTTCGACTTCTCCGGACGTTGGCTTCGTTATTCCAGCCACAATGCGGAGTAGCGTCGTCTTCCCCGCGCCGTTCGGGCCCATGATACCGATTACTTCACCCGGTTCAACCTCAAAGTTGACCCGGTCGAGTATCAGCCGGTAGCCGAATCTCCGTGAGATGTTCCTGACACTAACTACGGGAGGCATCAAATCAATCTACGAGTCCGCCCGGGCGGCGTTGACGGCATCGAAGTGGGCGGCAGATGTGAGTCAGCGGGACGGTTCGGGAGGCCAGCGGAAGAAACCAACGAGAGAGGCGGCGAACACCGCCAGTATCAGTGCTGCAGAGACCAGGCACCATCGGCACCATGCATGAATAACAAAGGCTTCCAGGTACGTTAGGTACGCGGTAAATGCGACCCCCACTCCACTGAGCATCATGAGCCACGCGGTCGGATCGCGGTTGTTCTCCCACCTGGGCTGCACACCGATTATGCTCACGCCGAGCAGTCCCGCGTATCCGAGGACACCAAAGAATGCAACTGGAATTCCAGCCAAGGAGCCGTAGCTGCCGAGCTGCACTGTCTCACATCCGCCCGTGCCACAGGCGAGATCACCCAGCATTCCTATCTTCCAAAACCACAGATACGAGGACAGCAGAAGCCCCATTAGCGCCAGGGTCGCTACCGTCATTCTGTGATTCATTGTTGGGTTTGAACCGGAGCTATCGAGTCTACTATGCCTTTGATTCGGTCGTAGGATATGGTCCCCGGGTACATTCTGCTACCTATGATGAACGTCGGGGTTGATGCCACGCCGAGCGCTAGGGCTTCCTGCACGCTGGCTTCGATGCGGGCGTTATAACGGCCGGACCTCACGCACTCGTTATAACGATCCATGTCAGCTCCAACCGTCTCAGCGTAACTGCGAAATCGGCGCTCTGCACCGCGCGACGAAGCCCACTCATTCTGACCGTAAAACAGCTGGTCGTGCATGGGCCAGAAGCGATCTTGCTCGCCGACACAGGCGGCCGCGAGATGCGCGGCGCGAGTCTTGTCATGAATATCGAGAGGCAGGTCTTTGAACACCCAGCGGACGCGTCCGGTGCGTACCAGTCGTTCTATCACGTCGGGCATGGTCAGAATCGCCTGTATTCTGCAAGCTGGGCACTGGAAGTCAGCGTATTCTGTTACGACAACCGGCGCGGCGGCTTGCCCGATCGAGTATCCCTCGAAGCCTCGAGCCGCTTCGAGAGCTTCGATTGTGACGGCGACTCCCGATCCATCGCCGGAGTTGCGCTGCGACCAGATCGCGCCCGCCCCAACAACCGCGATGGCCCCCAACAATATGTAAAAATTCTTCATGCCCCTCTTAGCAGTCATAGTTTTTCTCCGCGATAACCGCCTCTAACGTCAAAACTAACTGGGTGACTTCAGCCAGGGTACGTCTTGCTGCCCTGTGTTTCTTATACATCCTGTGCCACAGTAAAGTGTCAAGCCTCATTTGTAATCCTGCCAAACCCCGATTAGACTTGTGGGCTATCTATCTGGCACTCTAGTGGGGACATTGCGAATGGGAAAGAAGAAGTTGGAGCAGAACAAGCGCGCCGCGCCTGCGATGTGGGAACGTGCCCGCGACGAACTCTACAGTCACATTCTGAGCTGCGGCGTCTTGCAAGCGGGTTCCGATCATCAGCGAGAGTGGTTCGACGACACGATGGAGTACCTTTCGGAACGTTATGGCCAACTACGTGACGGCGACCTGAGACATCTAAGGGAGGCCGGCGAGCGATTCTGCCGTCCAGTTGTCAGGCGTGACGAGAAGGTAGCGGCGACGAGCTAAGTTTCAGAAGCGAACCCTATATCCCGCCGCAAATCTAAGCCCTCCGGCAACTCCAGTCTCGGCGAACCACCCAACCCCTGTGCGAGAACTCTGCTCTAAGCCCACCACTACCAGCAGGTATTCCTCGGTCACCGATCCGGTGGACATCACAGCCAACCCACCCCCAACGAACGATCCCAGTCTATCCCGATCACGGGGGCCCAGGTGGTATCCCAGCACCAGCTCGCCACGGCCTCCCGTCTCATTCTCTTTATCGCCCAATGCCACTCTGCCCTCGATACTGACCCGCGAGTCGCCCCTCCAGAGGAATCCAGCACCCGCTCCGTAGAACGAACTGCCAGTAACTGCAGCCAGTCCGACAAACTCCGCCGTGGTGGTTTGCGCTCCCATATCAGCCGAGAAAAACACCGACGCTAACAAGCTGCAAGCGAGACTACTCTTCAACAGTAGCCGAATAAGCAATCGCAATATCCGGAGCCAGCGAGGCAAGTGCGGAACAATACTTTGAAACGGATAACGCTACAGACCGATCGGCCTTTTTCTGGTCAAGCCCATCACCGGCAAGAGCAAAGTGGAGCGTCACTTCCGTATATCGCCGAGGTTCTTCGTCGCGTCGCAATCCGTCAACGGTGACCCTGAGTCTCTTCAGATCAACCTTCATCTTCTTCATGATCAAGACCACGTCTGACGCGGCGCACGAGGCGCACGCAAGCAGCAAGAGCAGCATGGGACCGGGAGCGGAGTCATTGTCTCCATCTATCTGGATCGAAGGTGTTTCAGGTTCGGTGCCTCGTGCTGCGAACTTCAATCCTTCTCGGCACCACTCCAAACTTACCGAGCGTCTAGACGGCATTGACATGCTCCATCGCTATTCGGGTTCCCTCTCGGACGATGTCAGTACTACTCGACTGTAGTCAGCTATGGCATACAGCGATACGGCTCCAGTAGCCCAAACCAGCGGTCGAATTAGATCCGAATCGGCGATGAACGCAAGGAGAACGAGTACCTGCCCAATCGTCACGGCCTTTCCTCCGGCGCGCGCGGGTAGCGCAGTAGGTCGGCCGAGTATCCACACGGCTAGGAAGCTGAGCAGCGCTACAGCATCCCTGAGAAGGACTGCAAAGAGCTCGACTAGGTGGAGACTCGATTCCCGGAACAGCACCCAGAAGGCCGCCAGCATGAAGAGCTTGTCGCAAATCGGATCCAGGATCGCACCAACACGCGACCCGCCCGTACGTCGAGCCCAGATCCCGTCCCCAACGTCGGAGACGACGGTCGCCGCGAGCACAATAAGCCTGTGAAGCGGGTTTGCGAGAACTACGAATGCAACCGCCAGCGGGATTCGCACGGCAGTCAGAAAGTCGGGGGGCGTTATCAGCCTTTCTTGCCGCAACGGCCTACCTCCGGTAGGTTGTAGATGCAACGATTATACCAGCGCCGGGGACTTTCATGAAGCTAGAACTCTTGAAGAATGCTGCGATTTTCGCTGATCTCGGCGACGAAGAACTAGAGAAAGTTGCGGAGATCTGCAAGGAGCAGAGCTTCAAGTTCGGACAGAACATATTCAAAGAGGGCGAGAAGGGTAACCGCCTATACATCATTTCCACGGGCGATATCCGCATATCGCGAGACGTCCCCGGTTCGGGGGAAGAGGCGCTCACGGTTCTCAAGCCTGGCGCTTGTTTCGGAGAGATGGCGGTTTTCGACAGGTCAGAACGGTCGACCGACGCAATAGCCAATACTGACTGCACGCTGATAACTATTTCCAGGCCGGATTTCGAGATGCTTCTCGATTTCGACCGCGATCTGGCATTCAAAATCCTCTGGTCCATAATAAAGCTGTTGTCCGAGAGGTTGCGAATTACGAACGATAACCTGAGATCCTTCCTCGCGATGTCTATGTTCTAGGCGAAGAGTCACGCCTGTTCGACTGTACCCCTGACCACAAACTCAGCACGCCTGTCCGCAACAAATATGTTGCGCGAAACCCTCTGTACATCTTCCGCACTAACTTGCAGGAGTTTCTCTCCCGCCTGGCCGAATTCCCCCATCGCATCATTTAACCAGTAGGTAAGGAGATCACCCTGGACCGACAACGAGCTCTGCATTTTGATGCGCTCCAAACCAGCCGCATAGCGGCAAGCCCGGAGTAACTCGTCGGGTGCTACCTCATCGGCGGCTAGCAAATCGAGCTGCTGCAGCATGGCGTCTCGAGCTTCCCCCTCGCGTTCGGGCGAAGTGGCGATATATGTGAACATCGCCCCGGCCAGCCGCTTCATCCAGGGAGTGGCGGTTACGGTATACGCCAGAGCACGGTCTTCTCTCAGAGCATGAAACAACCGGCCGGCCATTCCTCCGAGGATTTTGGATACAATTACGGTTGCGTATCTGTCTGGTTCACAGAACGACACGGCGGGATACGCCATGGCAATAGCGGTTTGAGCCTTGGCACGCTCCTCCCACTCCGAACCAGGGGTCCACAGAGGAGTTCGTGTTTCGAGCACCCCCCCCTCCCCTGTCGCCGGCCACGATATTTGGCGTTCGACCGCTTCGGCCATGCGGTGGCTCTCGCGCCGGGGACGCTGCGATGTGCTTCGCGAATCTCGGCAGCTATTGGAGGGGGAGCAATCGGGCGGCTCGCTTCACAGCCCAGGCTTACGGAGGCGCTACCGT
>JACZUR010000093.1 GCA_022573095.1 Gemmatimonadota bacterium
ACGAGGTTAGCTTTTTGATCGTCCGGAGAACGATGCTGTTCTATCGTTACGCCCGGCAGATCTAGGTAGTCGCTGATAAAATCCGCGAGCGGCAGGTTACTGTTACAACTTACCGTATCAAAAGCAACGAGCCGCGCCAGCAGATCTTCATTGCTGAGCGCGGCGTTCGTTATCATGGAGCGGTGCCGGTGGTTGCGAGACTAGGTTTCAACGGGCGTCGCGTCCGCCTGGAAATTTAACTGTTCTCCTTCCAAGCGGGCCACGAACGCCGCCGCTGTGACATCACCGGTTACGTTTACGGCCGTCCTGCACATATCCAAGATTCGATCAACGCCAAGAATCAGGGCGATCCCCGTTTCCGGAACCCCGGCCTGAACCAAGACCAGAGTAAGCGTGATAATTCCGGCACTCGGTACACCAGCGGCTCCAACCGAAGCCAAGGTGGCGGTCAATACCACCGTGAGTTGCTGCCAGATCGAGAGGTCGATTCCGAAAACCTGCGCGATAAACATTACTGCGACGCCCTGATACAACGCCGTTCCGTCCATGTTTATCGTGGCTCCAAGTGGCAAGACAAAACTGGATACACGGTTCGAGATGCCGACATTTTCCTTGGCCACTCTCATTGTGACAGGGAGCGTCGCGTTCGAGCTGGAGGTCGAGAACGCGAGTATCTGTGCCTCTCGGATTCTCGCGAAGAAGCCCGTGACGCTAAGCCCCAGAAAGCCTCGAATTACAAATCCGTAGGTCACCATCGCATGGAACAGCAGACCCGCGACAACCGTCAACGAGTAGATCAGTAGACTTTTGAGGATGTCCCAGCCGAATCGCGCCGTGATTGCAGCGATGAGTGCGAATACGGCATAAGGTGCCAGCACCATGATCCACTTGATAATGGTCATGGCCACTTCGTTGATTCCGTCGAAGAATTGAATCAGCGGACGCTTCTTGTCCTCTGGTAAGGCGGCGGTGGCGGCTCCAAACAACAGCGTGAATACTATTAACGGAAGCATGTCGCCGTTGGCGGCTGCGGCGATTGGGTTGCGCGGTATCATATCAAGAAATACTTGGATTAAACCGGGCGCTTCCCTGGCCAACTGGATTCTGCTGTCGGCGTCCCCTCCAAACTCGGCGAGTAGTTGTGTCTGAGCCTCCTGTGATAGTCCGGCGCCCGGCCTGACAATGTTAGACAAAACAAGTCCGATAGATACCGCTATGGCAGTGGTGGCCATATAGTAGGCCACCGTCTTGCTGCCAATTCTACCGAGCGTGGCCAGGTTCCCTAGGCTCGCGGCTCCAAGCATCAAGCTTGCCACCACAAGAGGGACCACGATCATCATGATCAGGCGGATGAACGCTGTGCCTACCGGCTCGATTCTGCGGACTAGATCGACGGCTGCCGTAGAGCCGGTTTTAGCACTGATGAAATTCGCACCGACGCCGACTACCGCGCCGGCTATGAGACCTATCAGAATCTTGTTGTGAAGTTTCATCCAGTTCCCTCTCTCACTTGGTCAACGCAATGAGATGGATCCGCCAGCAGGCGAGGGCACAACCGTTACAAGAAACAGCGTGATAGGAAAGGAGGCAAGATTTAGGGGGAATCGGGAATCGTGATCGCCGACCTCGAGATCTCCAACTCTCTTTGCTCGTGCAGTGTGCAGGGGACTCGAGAGCGGCGAGCAGGGAGTAGGGAGCCGGTAGCGGTGGTCTTACTGCTTAAAGCCTACAGCTTACAGCTCTCGTCTTCCACCGTCTCTTACCGTTTCCTACCGTCCTTTTCCGTCTTCTACCGTCCTCTTTCCCTTACACCCCAACCCAGCCCTATTCCCCACCGTCCTTTACCGTCTTACTTCCCTCACACCATTAATCAGCCTTACCCTCCACCGTCCTATTGCCCTCACACCCCAACCCAGCCCTATCCCCACCTTGTGGGATCGCGGTTTCTTGCCAAGCTTTCCTTGCTGATGATCATCCGGACTCTTCCCACCGGCTCTGCAGGTCCCGCTTTGTTGCGGGGGTGCAGTGTCACAAACTGCTCTGGTGGCGGGGTCACGAGCCCGACGCGCCGGAGTTGCAGTCTAACATCGTGCTCCAGGACCGGTTCGATCGCGGAGGCTGAGGGGGTTGGTGTGAGACGTAAACCGTACATTGCAGATCATTTTCGGGGCAGATAGGTGATCGGCATCTTCAAGGCTCCGAGGGCGACGTTTGGTGCCCTTTTGCGGGAGGTTGCTTGCAAGACGCAATAGACCCGGTCAGCCAGGACTTCTTCCAGGGAGATATTGATGCAGGCCTGGAACGGATTCGGAAGAGGCTGCTTGACCTTACGAAGCGGAACAAGCTCCTCAATTTTCGTTTCACTAAGAAGTCCACTCTACGCGTTGTCGATGAACAACCCGACCAGCTGTTTAAGGTTCTTCTTGATGGCGGGGACCTGACATTTCGTCCAGTCCCGCGCCCTCGGCGCGATGCTCTTCTCGTATGGCGGCGTGTTCATGTATGGCAACTTGAACAGGAGGTCGATGATGATGCTGAAGTTGACTTGAAGGCTGAAGCAAATGCTGACCCAAGTGCGGAGGAATGGGTTCGGCACCTTCGTTTGTCTACTTCGTATGATCTGCCTCTTCCCCCGGTCGAAGGTGAACCGACTCTCGACCGACATAACGATACTGAAATACAAACATTGCACTTCCCGGATGCTCTTGAGGGAATCCTTGCAAATATCAGAAAGGCCGCGAGGCTTGCAATAGAAGAGACCGGGGTAAACATGCTTTACCTCTCCTTCGGCTACCTCGAATGGTATGAAAGCGACTCATCAAATCAGAAACATCTAGCTCCGCTTCTGCTCCTACCTGTATCGCTGACCCGTTCCGATCTGGATAGGGCAAGTCATACGTATCGATACTCGCTGAGTTGTTCAGGCGAGGATCTCGTTCCGAACATATCGCTTCAAGAAAAAATGAAGACGGCTTTTGGGATCGTAATTCCCGATTTGGAGGACGATGATGGACCAGAGTCATATATGCAGCGAGTCGTAAAGGCTGTTGTGTCGCGGGAAAGATGGACTGTCAGGAGGCAAGCTACGCTAGGTCTGCTGTCATTCGGGAAGTTACTGATGTATCGCGATCTCGATTCCAAGATGTGGAAAGCTCGTGGAGCCATCAGGGATCACCCAGTGATCAGGGAGTTCTTTGTGAGCCGTGATGCCGGCGGCAGTCTTGTCGCACCCGACTATGAGATCGATGATCTCCCAGATGATGAGGTGCCCAAGCTCATCGAAGACGCAGACTGCTCTCAGCACAGTGCGATAATTGATGTATCGAGAGGCAAGAATGTTGTAATCCAGGGACCTCCGGGAACAGGAAAGTCCCAGACGATCACTAATCTCATGGCGTCAGCGATGGCCGCAGGGAAGACGGTATTGTTCGTCTCCGAAAAACTGGCGGCTCTCGAGGTCGTGCGCCACCGGCTGAATCACGCCGGTCTGGGGATCTTTTGCCTTGAACTTCACAGTCACAAGACAAGGAAAAACGACTTCCTGGGCGATATCGGAGAACGATTGGATGCACGAGGTACCTTTGGGGATCCTGCTGATCTCGATCGATTGCAGGCCTCCACCTCAATGGATCGTAATCGGCTGAATCAGTACGTAAAGCTGATCAATTCCGATTTTGGTCGAATGGGGAAGTCGATTCATGAAGTGCTTTGGGCTGCTCGTCGTGCGCGAAGTGAGTTGGGCGACGATGTGGTGAGAGTCAAGGGTCTCTCCTTAGACCAGCCTCAAACGATTGATGATCGCGACTTTCAGGAAGAGCGAAGGACCGTGGAGCTTGTCAGAGATTTCGCTGTGAAGTTCGCAAACGAACACGGTGCCATCCATCAACATCCGTGGTATGGAGTCAATTCTCGCTCAATATCCCCCCAGAACCGCGATGAGGTACTCGAACCCTTACGAAGTTTACTAGAGGCGATAGAACGCCAAGACCTGGGTCAGTGGTCCAGCCTGGCAGATGCCGACCGCTTCGTTGCCAGCGTCCAAGCACTTCCGAGCGGGGCCTCGGTTTGTATTCCCGCACTACTCCCAGCGTTGAAGAGTGAACAGCACCTGACCCGGGTCAAGGATCTCGCTTCACAACTCGAGCTGCATGCCCGGCTCTTGCAGGATGTCGCTGACATTGCCCCGACGTACTCATTTGAAAAGTCGCCTTCAGCTCGCGCGCTACGTGAGGCGTATTCGTTGCTTGCTAAGCACGGGCCAACGCAGGAGCCACTCGAGGAGTTCCGCTCGCGTGAGTCGACGTTGCGCTCAGACGCGGAACTTCTAAGTCAAGGAAAACAGGAGCTGTTACAATGGGAAACAGCACTTCATTGGGACCAAGGGTACACGATGGGACTGATGCGGGCGATGATGAAGCTAATTGAGCACCTCTCGGCATTCCCAGCCAGCTATCTTCACTTGAGATGTGAAGGTATCCAGCGTGCGAATGCCACTAGCGTCTTGGAGAATCTAAGACGCGACATCGATAACACATCCAATCTCAGCAACGGTCTGGTAGACCGGTTCGATTTGAAGTCGCTAGGAAGTGCTGCAGGACTGCGATACTCAGCAGACATTCTTAGCAATGCGGGGTCCCTGGAGTTCATCTTTGGCAAGGAAGTGCGGTCGTTCAAGCGGATGCTGCGTCGACTCCTGTTGAGTCCTGAGGAGCCACAAGCTGATGAAATGGCGGCATCGCTTCGGGCATTGGCCGACTACAAAGAGGCCTGCGAAGATCTTGAGGCTAAGGAAGAGTATCGGGAGATCTGCGGCGAGCAGTGGGCTGGTGCAGACACTCAAATAGAGGGACTTAGCGTTCTAGCTGATTGGTTCGCTACCGTTTCAAATGACCTGTCAATGATTGGCGACGAGTATACACTGCTTCTGGAGCGCCTCTGGGTTGCACCAGATCTTCAATTCAAAGAGCGAATAGAAGCCGCTATAGAAAACGACAGGCGGGCGATTGACTCGGCTTACGATATTGTTGTGTCGACATCTGGTGTTACCGACTCCACCGAATTGGATGAAATACTGACTGAGCTCCGCAGTGAGTCTGATGAAATTGCGATGGCGCTGGAGACTGTGCACGCCGTGGGCCTCGGACCGGACAGTAGGGTACGACAAATAAAGGGCCTTGTGACTGTGCTTGTGAAGATTGAAGCTCTTCGGAGCGATTTGGATGGGCGGACGGATTGCGAAGAGCTCCTAGGAGATTTCTGGGATAGCTACCGCACCGACCAGTTGGCAATTGAGGGAACGTTGCGGAGCTTTAAACAAATAGTCGAAAACAAGCTGGTCGAAGACTTCCCTCAGCTTTTAAGCTCCTCGTATTTCGAGTGTCTTGAAGATCTCGCCCGGAAGGCATCCCAGCTGGCGTCAGTTCAGGCGGATGTTGAACGAACGTGGCAGCCGTTTTGTGAGCGCACTGCACTGGATTCTGAGCAGTGGTTCGGGAATCCATTGTCACTCGAAGAGCAGGGAATTGGCAATCTGCGAAGTCGAGCTAAACACGCTCTGGAAGCGTCGGACGAAATCGATGCGTGGGCCGATTATCAGAGGGCGAAGGACCGTTTGCGCATTAAAGGATTCGACGATGTCGTTACGCTCGTCGAGAACGGTGTGTTACCTGTTTCAAGCTTGGTTCCCGCCTTTGAGTTTGTAGTTATGGAGCCGCTCGCGGCAGCAGTGCTCGCGGAAAAAACTGAACTTCTCGAGTTCAATGGTCAGGACCATGACAGATTGCGCGAGAGATTTGTCAAGCAAGATCGCGAAAGCATCGAACTGTATCGCCGCCGTGTTGCCGCGACAATAGACCAGAAGGATGTGCCAGCAGGGAACGGGAAGGGACCCGTACGAACGCATACTGAATTGGCACTCCTGGATCGTGAGATAGCAAAACAGAAACACGTTTCGATCCGCCAGTTGATGTCTCGCGCGGGCCGTGCGTTGCAGGCCCTGAAACCATGTTTCATGATGGACCCGTTGTCGGTTGCCCGGTATCTTGAGCCTGGCAAGCTGAGATTCGATCTCATTCTAATGGATGAGGCTTCACAGCTGAAACCGGAAGTCGCTTTGGGCGCGATTGCACGGGGTAGCCAGTTAGTGGTTGTTGGGGATCCGATGCAACTTCCACCGACATCGTTCTTCGATAGAATAGATGAGTTTGAAGATGACGAAGAGGAGCTTGCGGAAGGTCTGGCCGAAGCTGAGAGCATTCTCGATGTTGCGGCGGCTCGGTTTAGACCGATCAGGCCGCTGAGGTGGCATTATCGATCTCAGCACGGTAGCTTGATCGCTTTTTCGAACAAGTATTTCTACAGTGACAAGCTCGTAGTTTATCCATCACCGATAGTCAAGGGGCACGGGCTTGGCATTGAGTACCACTACGTAAAAGGCGCCATCTACCACGGGAGGGTGAACGTTCGCGAGGCGCAGCGTGTGGTAGAGCACGTCTTGCGCCTGATGAGAGAGCGGCCGGGGGAGTCAATCGGTGTAGTCACCCTGAATTCCTCGCAGCGGGACGTGATCGAGAACGAGATCGAACAGCGAGTCAAGGGTGATCCGTTTGCCTGGAATTACATTGAGAGCCGCAAGGAAGGCCTCGAGCCATTCTTTGTGAAGAATCTTGAAAATGTTCAAGGCGACGAACGTGACGTCATCGTAATCTCCGTGACGTTTGGGCCCGACGCGAGTGGCAATATCCACCAGCTCTTTGGCCCGATCAGCGGACGTACCGGACATCGTCGCCTAAACGTTCTCTTCTCTCGAGCCAAGAGACGCGTGGAGTTATTCACGTCGCTTACTGCGGATGATGTGAAAGTTCAATCTGATAGCGCCGAGGGGGTTGTAGCCCTCAAGCGATACCTGGAGTACGCGCGTACTGGGGTGCTTGACTCCGCTACCTTTACAGGCAGGGAACCTGACTCACCCTTCGAGATCGAAGTTGCCGAATCGTTGCAGCGCTTTGGGTATGAGGTCGTCGCGCAGCTCGGTGTGGCGGGCTTCTTCATTGACCTGGCCGTGAAACATCCGAGTAAGAGAGACGCTTTCATTTTAGGTATCCAATGTGATGGCGCTGCGTATCACTCGGCTAAATCTGCGCGCGACAGGGACAGGCTACCAGAGAGTGTGCTGGTAAACCTGGGTTGGGAGATTCATCGGATATGGTCAACCGACTGGTTCACGGATCCAGATGGCGAAACTTCGCGAATCGTTGATCGAATTCAAACCCTGGCCAACGGCTACGATCCACAACTGGAGTCGTTGGACCAGTCCGATGTATCTCAGGACGACGATGGAGAAGCCCGGCAGGATTCGGAGGGTGTTGGCGTTGGTTACCCCGAGGATTTGGATTCCGACGAGCAGTTCCTGGACGAAATGCAGGGAAAGGAAGAGCTGATAAAGCTCAGAGACGACGTGAGGGAGATTTTCCCTGAGGTTGACGAGAGTGTGTCTCTTCTGAGAGACGAGATGATTAATCTGTTCGTAAGTAAGCGCCCGAAGACTCGGGATGAATGGATCGGCACTATCCCGATGGACATGCGAATTGATACGGCGCCGGAGCATATGGTGGTGTTGGACGACGTACTGCATGTGACTAAGCGTATTCGCCCGTGAACCCGATCGTGGAGTTTGTTGGCAACATCCATACCAGAATCGTGTTGGTGGATAGGCCGGCGATTGCAAAGCTTATGATCGATTCCGGGCTGGGGCACTTCATACAGAACATTGAGTCCTCCCACTCTTGTAGGGGTTGATTCGCGGGCTAGAACCCGTGCTCAGCGCTTCGTGATGCACCTTTGGCAGTAAGCGGTAAGCTCTAGACTGCAAGCGGGAGTGGCTTTGCAAAGGAGGGAGCCGGGAGCGGTGGCCTTACTACTCAAAGCCTACAGCTTACAGCTCTCGTCTTCCACCGTCTCTCACCGTCCTCTTTCCCTCGCTCCGTCACTCAGCCTTATCCCCACCGTCTTTTTGTCCCTCGCACCATAACTCAGCCCTATCCCCACCGTCCTTTTTCCCTCCCGCCGTCACTCAGCCCTATCCCCCCCCTCCTCTTTC
>JACZUR010000094.1 GCA_022573095.1 Gemmatimonadota bacterium
GCTACCGTAACCCTCGTACTGCGAAAGGCGACCGATACCGGTCGCCTTTCTTATGCCCCCAAGGGGAATCGAACCCCTGTCTCCACCTTGAAAGAGTGATGTCCTAACCGCTGGACGATGGGGGCGAGAGAGTAGCGGTAACGGGATTCGAACCCGTGTTTCAGCCTTGAGAGGGCTGCGTCCTGGTCCCCTAGACGATACCGCCGCGTGTCCGATCTGGCCTCATACCGGCCAACTCACCTCCGTCCGGAGGACTAATATCGCCAGACCTCCCGTTGCAACGCAACCGCGACCTCATAGGGACCATCGCTCGCATCAGCGTTCGAGAGAACCCCGGGATTGGAAATTCCAGGCAGATAGTGCATTCTAGGAGCACTACGATCCCGTCTCTCGAAGGAGTCAGTGTTGCGGCGCAACAGTCCTGTTGAACACAGCGAATTTCGCCGGCTAAGGAGGCGCCTAGGAATCGCGTTTGCCGCCCTCATCGGCGTCACCGCTGTGGGCGCCGTTGGCTTCTGGATAATAGGAGGCCGATCCTACAGCCTGGTCGATGCCCTCTATATGACAGTGATCACACTTACCACTGTTGGCTTCACTGAGGTCATCGACATGTCGGCAAACCCCGCCGGGCGCGTGTTTACGATGGGCCTCCTTGTGGTGGGAATGGGGATTGTAGCTTACTCAGTCCCGATGATGGCAGCATTCCTGATCGAAGGCCAACTTCACAATATCTTCTCGAGGCGGCGTATGCAGAAGAGCATCGAAGAAATGCACGACCACTATATAGTCTGCGGGGACACCACTACCGCCTGGTACGTCGCGGAGGAGCTACTGCTAACGAACCGTAGCATGGTGCTGGTAACGCCGGATGAAGGGAGCATGGAAACGGCGACCGCGGTCCTCGGCGAACTTCCCGGCGTGATAGGCGATCCGAGCAACAACGATGTTCTGGTGAACGCCGGCATCGAACGCGCGTCCGGGGTCGTCGTGTGTATGGAAAGTGACAAAGACAACGTTCTGGTCGTGCTCACGGCAAGACGCCTTTCCTCGACCGCCAGAATCGTCGCAGCCACCGAACGACCCGAAACTGATGAGAAATTGAGAGTTGCCGGGGCCAGCGCCGTAGTGAGCCCAAGCAGGATCGGCGGGCTCAGGATCGCCTCCGAACTGGTACGGCCCAAAGTGGTTTCGTTTCTGGACCAGATGTTGAGAGACGATAGGGGCAGCCTTCGCGTCGAAGAAGTAACGATACCGGACGGAGCGCCGACTATCGGCAAGACATTTGAGTCACTCAATGTTGACGAAGTGGCCGGCTCGATTCTGCTTGCAGTGCGTGATCCCGCCGGTAACTTCAAGTTCAAACCCGAGCCGGAAACGATAGTTGAAGCTGAGATGACACTGGTAATCATGGCCGACGCCGAGGGATGTTCACGGCTGGAGCGGCAGCTCGCAGGCCGGCGGCGCAGCACGAGAATGACCTAGCCGACTCAAGCATGCCCGACGAAACCATAGTCACTACCGTAGTCGCGATAATAGGCCTTCTTCTGGTCGCGTCGATAATGGCCGTGGCATTGCGGCGGCTGCACCTTCCCTACACCGTTGGCCTGGTAATCGTGGGACTCGGCCTCGGTTATGCCGCCGAAAAGATAGAGGCGCTGGAACCGCTGGGTGGCATCGAACTGTCACCCGAGATCATCCTCTTCGTGTTCCTGCCCACATTGATATTCGAGTCCGCTTTCAACATGGACAGCCGGCTGCTGGTCCGGAACCTCGCCCCCGTCGTCGCGCTCGCAGCCCCCGGTCTTCTGATCTCGACAGCAATTATAGCCGGACTCGTCAACTGGCTTACGCCACTCCCACTTGGACCGTCTATTCTGTTCGGTGCCCTTATATCCGCGACCGATCCTGTGGCGGTCATTGCGCTATTCAAGGAACTCGGCGCGCCCAAACGCCTCGCGATCCTCGTCGAGGGGGAAAGCCTGTTCAACGATGCCACGGCAATCGTTCTCTTCGGGATCATTGTCGCGGTACTGCAGGGGGGCACCTTCGGGGCGTCAACAATAAGTGATGGCGTAATCGATTTTGGAAGGGTATTCGTCGGAGGACTCATCGTCGGATCGATGATAGGGTATCTGATGATTCGCTCCATCGCGCTAGCCGATGACGACCCTCTGGTCGAGGTCGCACTTTCCACCGTGGTGGCCTACGCGGCTTTCATCGCCGCCGACCACTACCTTCACGTTTCCGGCGTGATGGCAACGGTCGGGGCTGGCGTAGTGGTCGGCACGTTCGGCTCCACGCGATTCAGCGCGCATGTCAGGGAATATCTCCACCAGTTCTGGGAATACGCTGCGTTCGTGGCAAACAGTCTGATCTTTCTATTGGTGGGCATGAGCGTAAGCCTGAGCGGCTTGCTCGACAACGGCGGTCCAATACTTTGGGCCATAGCCGCATCCCTTGTCGCCCGAGCCGTCGTAGTGTTCAGCCTCGTTCCGATGGTGGGCCGTCTACCGGGAGCTGAAAAAATTGACCTTAGGAATCAAACCGTACTCTTCTGGGGAGGCCTCAGGGGCGCGGTCGCCCTAGCGCTCGCCCTGAGCCTGGCGCCAAATTTCCCGAACCGTGAACTGATAGTGTCACTCGCTGTCGGAGTGGTGCTGTTTACCCTGCTCACCGGCGGACTGACGATCGGTCCGCTAATGGGAGCACTAGGACTCAACAAACCCAGCCTGGCAGAGCGGGTCGCCCGCGTAGTTGCTACGGTCGCTTCGAAGCGCAGCGCCCTAGAGCGTGTCTCGAGCATGGCGACGGCGGGACATTACTCGAACCTGCTGCTTGCCGAAATCGAAAAGGATTACCGTAGCGACGTGTTGGATGCGGAGACGGACCTAGTTGCCCTACAGGATCTCTGCCACGCCGACGAGATGAAGGCGGTACTCTGGTCGCAGGCTCTGACCGTTGAACGCAATGTTTTCAGGGAACTCTTCGACCAGGGCGTCATCTCCGAACCGGTGCTGCGAGAGTTGGAGATCGCTGTTGATCTCAAACGGGATGAGGTAATGAGGGGTAATCTGTCGCACGATATTCCCAGTGTTATGCCACCGGAGGTCAGAGTCATGGAATTCTTCGTCGCATTGGTGGAGCGGATATTCCCCAAGATGGGGTTCGTGCAGCGCCACCGCGTGAAGTCGCTTGCGGCAAAATACGAACACGATTCAGCTGTACTCGAAGCCGGGCATCGCGTCGCGGCCGAATTGGATCGTATGGTTGAACTAAGTGGCGCAAGCGAGCAGTTAGCCTCAGAATGCAGAGAGGTATGGGAGCGGCGGGCTAAAGAAGCCATGCAGCGCCTGGATACGGTCGCAGAACACTTCCCCGAATACGTGAGAGCTGTTCAGGGACGTACCGTGCGACGGATCGTGCTCGACGGTGAGGTAGAGGCCATTGAAGAGTTGGCGTCCGCCGGAGGCATCCCGGCTTCTGTCGCGCGTGACGCCCGCCACTCTGTCGAGACTTCCAGAAGGAATCTCTTACGGCAGCCGGTCGGCGCACTCGAGCCCGATCCGGAAGAACTTCTGTCGCGAGTCCCAATGTTTAGCGAGCTGGCGCCCAGTGACCACAAACGGGTAGTCGAAAAACTGATCCCCCGCACGGTGCTGTCAGGGAGAAACATCATCAAGCAGGGTGAGAAGGGAACGTCGCTCTTTCTCGTGGCAAGAGGCGTCGTGGCTGTCCTGGTCACTCAGGACGGAGGTGACCCGCGCCGCGTTGCCTCACTGCACGCAGGAGACTTCTTTGGCGAGATGGCACTGTTGACCGAAGAACGCAGGAACGCCACCGTCCGGGCTGTCTCCGATTGTCAACTTTACGAGTTGTCGAAGCGAGACGTCGATGCCATCTGCGAGACTTCTCGAGGCGTCAAGGAAGCGTTACAGGCGGTCTACAGGAGACGATTCAGCGGCGAACATGACGAAGTGAGCGTTAGAAAGTCCCGGCTGTCGACAGCTATCTGATTCGCTAGCGGGGGTCCGCAACCGCAGTTTGGGCTCGTCGTAACAAGACGCGCAACGCCACCGCGGCCTCGAAGATCAGCCATAATTCGAGCACGAAAACAGCCCCGCCGACCGCAAGCAGGAGTGCCTGACTCTCGCTCCAGTACCTCAACAGATTGAGCACCATCGCCCATGTCGTCATGAAGAAGAGAAACGTCATCGGAATGACGGTAATCCACACGCTGCGACCGAGCCGGACCAGGAACAGGGTGATCACCAGCAAGCTGAGGGCCGCCGTAAGCTGATTCGTCGTACCGAAGAGCGGCCACAACCGCATTCCGCCGGCTCCCCGGTCCAGCCCGAGCGCAAGAGCGGCACAACTCGTAACCGCAACGAGAGTCGCGACCCACCGGTTACTCATCGCTTTTATTCCGTACACCGAAGCCAGTTCCGTTATGATATAGCGCTGTAGCCGGATCCCCGTGTCCATCGTCGTGGCAGCAAAACTGATCACGACCACCGCCGCAAAGATGACCGCGACCTGCGACGGTATGCCTATCCCGCGAGCCAGTTCGCCTATTCCCATCACAAACGCGGTTGTGGCACCCGACGAAGCGCTAGCCCATGTCGCGTAGTGTTCGTGCCATCCATCGATGCCCGCATACACCGCAAACCCAGCGGTCGTCGCGAGTATCGATGTCAGTGCCACCGCACCTTCACCCAGCGCGCCACCATATCCAACGTATCTCGCCTCTGTCTCATTGCTGAGTTGCTTAGCGCTTGTCCCCGACGCTACCAGACCGTGGAAACCGCTGATCGCCCCGCACGCTATTGTGATAAATAACAGTGGGAACCAACTCGGCGCGTCAGCGGGAAGGTTCCGATTGATCGCCGGAGCTATAACCTGAGGATTGGTAATCAGGATGCCCAGGAATATGATGCCGAGTGCCACGAAGAGCTGGTGGCTGTTGATGTAATCGCGGGGCTGCAGCAGTATCCAGACGGGCAGGACGCTCGCAAAAAAGCCGTACACGAACAAGATGATGACCCAACCCGTTCTTACACCATCGGTAGTCGCGGCCTCGGCGGCCACGGAAGCATCACCGCCGGCGGCGTTCAACTGACCGACCGATGCGGCAAACCCGAAAAAATCGGGAAGTTCAAACGGCAGATACTGTCCCAACCAGATCAATACATATATAGCGAGCAACGCACCGAGCGATGGCGCCAGTATGCCGGCTCCCGCTCGGTAGATCAGAAATCCCACGGCTACTGCGATCACGAGAGTTCCCCACACCGGAAGAACCGCACCAGGGTTAGCCATGAATAAATTCGCTATGACGACGGCAAACACCGCGTTGACAAGCAGTAGCAAGAAGAAAATGATGAGCAGGAAAAGAATTCGCGCTCTGCTACCCACTATGGACTCCGCAATTGCTCCGATGGACTGCCCCTTGTGTCTGACGGAGAGCCACAGAGTTCCCAAATCGTGAACGGCACCTGCAACCACGGTACCGACGACAACCCACAAGAAAGCCGGCAGCCATCCCCAGATAACGGCGATTGCCGGCCCCACTATCGGCGCTGCCCCTGCCACCGATGTGAAGTGATGGCCGAACAATACGTGCCGGTTCGTCGGGACGTAGTCCACGCCATCTTCGAACTGATGCGCCGGAGTCTTGAAGTCGGGATCAAGACGGTAGATTCGCTGCGCGATGAAGCGCGAGTACAATCGATAACCGGTGACAAAAGCGAGGATCCCGACGACCAGCAGCGTTATCGAACTCACGGATACTCTTCTTTCTTAGGCCGGGTGATTGAAAGTTTCGTTAGCCAGTCCAAGCAGTACATCGCGTCCAACGACATCGCCGTCGTACTGCCGAATCTCGAATGTCGTAAGCTCCTGGAACGATTCCTTGATCTGTTCCAAATATTTTTTCTCGCGTTCCTTTCTGCGAGCGAGAAATTCTCCTTGTACCTCAGCAGGGAGCACCTGATTGACGACGATTGCACCTATCGGGACGTCATATCTTTGTAGCGTTTTCACGGCCCTCTCGGTTTCCAGTATCGGGAGCCGCTCCGGAGTGAGTACAAACACGAAGGCCGACTCATCCTTGTTGGTTATTATCTCCCGCGCCCGCTCGAATCGCGACTTCCGGGCTTCGAGTGCCTCGAGTACGGGATCGTCGTGCTCAGATCCAGCAGCGGCCGACCCGGCAACGTTGCGCCACATCTTTCCCAAGATATTCACCTTCCGGCGCTGACTGATGAGGCCACTTATCCATACCGTCATTAGCTCCGGGAGTGACAGGAGGCGAATCGTGTGACCCGTGGGCGCGGTATCAAAGACATACCGATCGAACTGATAATCTTCATCGCAGAGTATCTTCGCAAAGCGCTCGAATACCGCCGACTCCTCGGCGCCGGGAGACATACGCGCGACATCGATCTGCCGTTCGACCTCCTTGACGAGGCGTGGAGCGATCGATTCGGAGATTCGTTCCTTAACGTCATCGATGTACGCCTGCGTTTCAGTCTCAGGATCGATCTCCATCGCCCAGAGGTTTTCCTCCACCGCCGTAGGCTCGGAGTCGAGTTGCACTTCCAGGATGTCCGACGTGGAGTGGGCCGGGTCGGTTGATACGAGAAGGGTGCGTTTCGCTTGATTGGCGAACTGCAAGGCAACGGCAGCCGCCACCGTTGTTTTCCCCACCCCACCCTTCCCGCCAAAGAACAGCACTCTCTTGTCGAGAAGATTCACGCGTGTTCCGTCAGCAACAGCGGAACCCGCCCTCGGGCGGTTCGTTCAGGCCCATGCGAAGGTGCCAATTGTGGAACTGCTCGATCAGCTCGGGATAGAGTTCGAGAGTGTAGAAAGAGATCGGGTTGGGCACGCCGAGTAGATCCGAGAAAGTAAGCAGCAGGAAGAGGTCGCGCTGATCGCGGTATTCGCGGTGGATGGCGGATCTGTAGGGTGCAAGGAAGATACCTTCGTAGATGTCGAGGGCGCTGGCGAGAGCTTTCTTGATTTGGCGAGGATCCATACTGACAGGAAATGTAGAAGGAATCAGAGCTAGACAAAAGAGACCCTGGACACGACATGCTTCGCCATGAGTTGCGGAAGCAGCGCCGCTTCTTTTGAAATGTCCCGCTTCTAGGAGGCTCGGCGGGTCCCCGTCTTTCTAGTGCTCCCTCCCTTTCATCTGTATCTTCTCACCATGCCTGAAACCTTAGACCGCCTAAGATCAGCTCTCGCCGACCGCTACACGATTGAGCGCCCCCTTGGCCGGGGTGGCATGGCCATCGTTTACCTCGCCAGGGATCTAAAGCACGAGCGTCAGGTGGCAATAAAGATCCTACGCCCCGAGTTGACGGAGACGCTCGGCGTTGCCCGGTTCCTTCGCGAAGTAACTATTGCAGCCAACCTGGCACACCCGCACATCGTGCCGCTGTTCGATTCCGGAGAAGCTGACGGCTTTCTTTACTATGTGATGCCCTATGTCGAGGGGGAGTCGCTCAGGGAAAGACTGAACAGTGAGAAGCAACTTTCCATCGACGACTCGCTCAGAATTGTGCGGGAGGTAGCCGACGCGTTGAGCTACGCGCACAGTCACGGTGTTGTGCACCGGGACATCAAGCCTGAAAACATTCTGCTGGAGTCGGGACACGCAGTTGTCGCTGACTTTGGCATTGCACGAGCGATTACCGTTGCTGGTGGTGAGCGATTGACCGGGACGGGCGTGTCGCTGGGTACCCCCGCGTACATGAGCCCCGAGCAGGGGCATGGCCATGTGGATGGCCGGAGCGACATCTACTCACTGGGCTGTGTCCTCTACGAGATGCTCACCGGGGAACCGCCCTTCACCGGAGCCACTGGTCAGGCCGTCATCGCCCGCCACACGCAAGAGGCCCCCAGGTCACTCACTGTGGTAAGGCCAACGGTGCCTCCATCGGTTGAATTCGCAGTACAGGCGGCGCTGGCAAAAGTGCCGGCCGACCGGCCCTCGACCGCCGAGCAGTTCGTGGAGCTATTCGGCACACCTGTTCCAAACAG
>JACZUR010000095.1 GCA_022573095.1 Gemmatimonadota bacterium
TGTGGTGGTCTGCGCCATAGTGGGTGGCGTGCTCGCCCGCTCCACCGCCGTACGGCGCGCCGCACGGCCTAACAAGCCCATGAAGCTGTCGGCGCCTTTCGTTTGATAAGGAAGCTGGTTGAGTTGTGTGCGTGACGAGACCGATGAACGTACAGCACGTTTTTGCATGGCAAGAGATAGCGCCGCAGCCTACGGGCAGATCCTTTAGATGGCGCTGTAGAACGAGTGGGGTGTCAACACCCAGAAAGGAACACCACAATGCCGAAGTACGTAATTGAGCGAGAGATCCCCGGCGCCGGGAAATTGTCACCTGAGGAATTGCAGGGGATTTCGCAGAAGTCATGCGAGGTGCTGAGGGAGATGGGTCCGCAGATCCAATGGGTCCAGAGTTACGTTACCGATGACAAGATCTACTGTGTCTATATCGCTCCGGACGAGGAGGCGGTCAAAAAGCACGCTCAGCAAGGTGGTTTCCCGGCAAATCGTGTTTCAGAGATCAGAGCGGTGATCGATCCGACGACCGCAGAGTGAGTGGTTGCGCTGAAGGTGAAGATCGTTCAATAGCAAAGGGCGCCATCTAACAAGCCATGAAGCTGTCAGCGCCTTTCGTTCATAGGGAAGTCATTGAGTTGTGCCTGGCGAGAGCGTTGAACGTTTAGAATCCTTCCGTATTACAAGTGTCACACCGCAGCCGATGGGCAGGGCCGCTAGGCGACTGCAATTTCCGGTGCCGTTCATTAGACCCTGAGATCCAGAATGTCAGACCATCCGCGCAACCATGATCCAGAAGCGAACGCCGATCACAGCCATTTAGTTGGCACAGAGAAGTTTCGCCTTTCCATCAGCGCAACCGCTCATTGCCTAGCTGGTTGCGGGCTCGGGGAAGTGGTAGGGATCGTCGTCGGCACGGCGCTGGGCCTATCAACGACAACCACGATCGTAATTGCAGTACTCCTGGGCTTCGTGTTTGGTTTCGCTCTTGGTCTAATACCACTCCTGAGGGCTGACTACACTTTGAAATGGGCCTTTAAGCAGGTGCTAGTTGCTGAGGGATTGAGCATCGCAGTGATGGAGACTGCCGAGGTACTCGTTGAACTCTACACGCCGGGCGTTATGGGGTCTGGCCTGACTAGCCTCACCTTCTGGATGGGTATGGGACTGGCATTGTTAGCTGGCTTTGCAGCCGCGTTTCCCGTAAACTACTACCTGGTCGGTCGTGGAATCAGACATGTACATTGACCGCAGCCGCCTAATTGGCAAGTGATGACGTTAGGCTTCGTACTTGATGGATGAGAGTGGACACATGATGAGGCTAGTTTCTGTCAACGTCGGGCTTCCTCGCGAGGTCACTTGGAAGGGCAAGACGGTGACCACCGGCATATTCAAGTCTCCGGTGGGCGGCCCGGTGGCGCTTCAGCGGCACAATCTCGAGGGCGACCGACAGGCCGACCTTTCGGTACACGGTGGTCCCACGAAGGCGGTCTACGTCTATCCGACCCGGCACTATGACTTCTGGCGGGGCGAACTCGGGGACAGTGAGCTCGCTTGGGGCAGCTTCGGAGAGAACTTCACCGTTGATGGAATGGACGAGGAGACAGTTTGTATCGGTGATGAGTTTCGAGTGGGCAGCGCCCGCGTGGTCGTGACCGAACCCCGCATGCCTTGCTTCAAACTCGGGATTCGCTTTGGCCGTGCGGACATGGTGAAACGGTTTTTGAAGAGCCAGCGCACCGGTTTTTACTTCGGCGTAGTTGAGGAGGGCCTGGTTCAGGCGGGCGACCATCTTGAACAGGTTGCCGAGCACCCCGATGGGCTCCGCGTTGCCGATGTCACGCGTCTCTACACAACCGAGAGGACGAACGAGGCGCTGTTGCGGAAGGCAATTTCCGTGGTTGTTCTGCCCGAAAGTTGGCGTGGCTATTTCGAGCATCAGCTTGAGCGGCTTCGGGAATAGTGGCTTCTTTCGCACCGCCGGCATGCAGCCTAACCCGCGGCCGCAGCTTTTTGAGTCACTGATAAACTTCCGCACGTCGTGGGTGGGTTATCCAGTAGGGGACCAGTTATGATCGCTAACGATCCATCACCGATTGGCCCCAGCGACTAGGAGTTTCGCGAAAAAGTGTATCAGCATTTTGCTGAAATGACCGAGGCACCGACCGTTGATGAACTCGTCCGACATGTTTCGCGAGGTCGGCTTGACTGACCCGTTCTGGAACTTGTGAGAATACGAATTGAATCCCCGAAAACTCTGTCTGCCAAGCCCGTGAACGATCACTGACTGGGAAGGATACTCGAATGGCTAAAACTTCTTCGTTTGCAATCATGCTGGTAGCGACTCTCGCGTGCGCACAGCCTCAGCTCGGCGGCCTCACCACAGCTGACTCCACAGCACTGCGAGCTCTCGAATCGTCTTTCGTAAACGCGATACTCGATCGTGATTGGTCAGCCCTCGCGACCAATTACGCCGAAGATGCGGTGCTGATGCCCCCTAACGAGCCGGTGGTGTTCGGTCCGACCGCGATCAGCGAGTGGTTTCCCAATACAGGCTTGCAGGTCAGCGAGTTCACGACAAATCTCAGCTCTTTGGAGGGGCAACTAGCGTTGGGCAGCGTTCGCGGTACCTACACGCTTACGTTCACGGTCGCTCCAGCAACGGCGGCCGTCACGGACAGCGGCAAGTTCCTCTGGCTGGTGCGCCGCGGACCCGACGGTCGGTGGCTGATAGCGGTCGACATTTGGAACAGCAGCGTTCCGTTGTCGTCGCAGTGACCGGTGATAAGGAAGCCATTGAGTTGTGAGCCTGGCCAGAGCAATGAACGATCAATAAAGACGTGGAGGAGTGAAGGATGACATTAAGTGAAAAGCAAATTGAGACGTGCGAATCCAGCAAATGGGATTTTTCCGATCTCCGAGCTCTATTTCTAAACTGTACCCTGAAGCGATCTCCCGAGATGTCCCACACTCAAGGTCTTATTGATATCTCAAAAGCAATAATGGAAAAAAATGGTATTTCGGTGGAAGTGATACGACCTGTGGATCACAACATTGCCTTTGGGGTTTGGGGCGATATGACGGAGCATGGCTGGGCGGAAGATGACTGGCCGCAAATTTATGAAAGAGCAAAGGCATCCGACATTGTTGTGATCGGCTCTTCAATATGGCTTGGTGAAAAAACTTCGGTTTGCACAATGGTTATAGAAAGGCTCTACGCTAATTCACATCTTCTCAACAAACATGGCCAGTACGCTGATTACGGTAAGGTTGGGGGTTGTCTTATTACCGGTAATGAAGATGGCGCAAAACACTGTTCGATGAATATTCTATATTCGTTGCAACATCTAGGTTACGTAATTCCGCCACAAGCTGATGCAGCCTGGTTGGGTGAGGCAGGTCCCGGGCCATCCTATTTAGATCCTGGTTCAGGTGGTCCAGAAAACGATTTTACCAATCGCAACACTACGTTTATGACTTGGAACCTGATGCATTTAGCTCGGATGATAAAAGACGCTGGAGGAATTCCCGCACACGGTAATCAAAGATCCGAATGGGACGCTGGTTGTCGATTCGATCATCCCAACCCGTTATACCGATAAGCATAAAGTCTAGCAGCAGCTGCCGCACTCTTGGGAGGTGCGCATGAGTGAAGTGAAGATCGTTGATGCGGACGCCGGCATTTTGCCCGGACATTTGGAGCGCCGCGCGACTTAACTCGCTTTCCTATGGCTACCGCAGCTCCGCCGAAACCATCGATCTATCCTATCCTGTCGGTCAACTTCGTTGGTACGCTGGGCTTCAGTATTGTCCTACCATTTCTCGTTTTCCTGGTGACGCGCTTCGGTGGCAACGCCCTCGTGTACGGCATAATGGGCGCCACGTATTCCTTCTTTCAGTTGATCGGTGCGCCCATTCTCGGACGGTGGTCCGACCGGTTCGGCAGAAAGCGTATCCTGCTCCTGAGCCAACTCGGCACCCTCGCTTCCTGGGCCGTCTTTCTGGTAGCGCTCGTGCTTCCGGTGACGCCGATGCTGGAGGTGGACACGCGCTTCCTCGGGGCGTTCACGATAACAGTGCCGCTTGCTGTTCTGTTCTTCGCACGAGCGCTGGACGGCATTACCGGGGGAAATGTTTCAGTCGCCAACGCGTATCTGGCCGATATCACCGATGAAGCGGACCGTAGCGCCAATTTTGGCCGCATGGCAGTATCCGCCAATTTGGGGTTCGTGGTCGGGCCTGCCCTAGCCGGGTTGCTGGGCGCCACCGCACTGGGTGAGACCCTGCCGGTCTTAGCCGCCCTGTTATTCTCCGTCGTAGCGAGCTTGATCATCGCCCTGAAGCTCCAAGAAACGCAAGGATGCATTCTCACGGCGGATCCTGAACAAGTCAACGTGCGCAGGGTCTTGGGTCAAGAGCAGAAGGAATGCTTTCAGATGAAGGGCGCTCCCGAGCTGTCCATGGGACAGATCCTGCGGCTGCCGTCCATTCCTCTGCTCCTCAGCGTGTATTTCCTCGTCTTCCTGGCCTTCAACATCTTCTACATCGCCTTTCCCGTCCACGCCGCCACGAGTCTGGAGTGGACGCTGACCGACACTGGCATCTTCTTCTCGGTGATGGGACTCATGATGGTGCTCGTGCAGGGGCCGGTGTTGAAGCGCGCCTCCAAGTTCTGGCCAGATCACCTGTTGATACTCGGTGGGAGTCTCCTCCTTGCGGCGAGTTTCCTATTCTATGTGTCAGGATCCTCACTATTCATCTACGTGGGTACGGCGTTGCTCGCCTTGGGCAACGGCGTGATGTGGCCGTCGCTTCTGGCGGTCATCTCAAGGGCGTCCGATCAACAGGTGCAAGGCGCCGTGCAGGGGTTCGCAAGCAGCATCGCGGCCGTGGCGAGCATCGTCGGCCTATTGGTCGGCGGTCTGTTGTACGGATTGCTAGGCGAGCTCGTGTTCGTGTTGGCGGCCACGATCATGGCGGCGGCCTTCCTGGTGGCGACGAGAATTCGCGAGCCAGGCAAGCTGGGTAAGCTGGGCGTCGCCGACAAGTGACCATGATGACGCCGCGAGCGATAGTTCCTTAACTTCGGATCGGAGGCAACGTGTTCGTCGGACATCTAGCGGTAGCTCTCGCAGTGAAAAAGATCGAGCCCCAGGTGCCGCTGTGGACTCTGGTTACCGCATCGTTCGGTGTGGACCTGTTGTGGCCGCTGCTGTTACTTGCCGGCATTGAGGTAGTGAGGGTCGAGCCCGGGAACACCGCCTTTACTCTCCTCGCGTTCGAGTCATATCCCTGGAGCCATAGTCTTGCCATGGTGTTACTCTGGGGTGTGCTTGCGGGGGTGGTTGCGGCCATTGCGCTGAAGCGCCGGCGCAGTGGTTGGATAGTAGCGGCAGTTGTAGTCAGCCACTGGGTTCTTGATTTCATCACTCATAGACCGGACTTACCGTTGTGGCCGGGCGGTTTGCAGGTGGGTCTTGGGCTCTGGAACTCGATCCCGGGAACGATGATCGTTGAAGGTGGTATGTTCGCAGCGGCCATCGCGTTCTACGCACGGTGGGCGCGACCTGCCGATCAAACGGGGCGGTGGGCGTTTTGGGCGCTCGTGGCTTTGACAGGAGTGATATGGGCAAGCCAACCGTGGTCACCGCCTCCTCCAAGTTCGACAGCTGTCGCCACGGTAGCACTCAGTATGTGGATATTCCCTCCCTGGGCCGGGTGGATAGAAAGACATTGGTGCATTCCAGGTGCGCCCTAGTATCCCTGGTGATTTGGAAGCGCCAGCGGACGGCTCGAGACCAGCGTATGTGTGGCAGCTTTGCGCATGGCAAGAAATAGCGCGGGAACCTATGGGCAGTTCCGTTAGACCGCACACGCTGTGTCACGCCCGACGATAATTCTTGTTCGGCACGGCCGGACGCAGCTGCGATCTGACCAGCGGATACGAGGGACCGGATTATCTGACTTTGTGGACCGAGTCGACGCTAGTGGGATCGCTGCGACACCCGCTCCGTCGGGCGATCTTTGCAAACGCGTGTCGCAAGCGGGACTTGTGGTTTGCAGCGATCTGCTCCGTGCCGTCGAGTCGGCGCGGATGTTGGCTCCGTTGCAGACGCCGGTTGCAGATGCCCTATTCAGGGAAGCGGCCCTGCCTACTGGCATTCGAGTTCCGATTTTGCTGCGCGCTCATACTTGGGCCGCTATTTCGCGAGCGCTGTGGTTGCTGGGTTGGTCTGGTTCGGGAGAATCTCTCATTGAAACTCGCTCGCGTGCTGGTCGGGCTGCGGACCGTCTGATCTACTACTCCCGCGAGCGCGGTTCCGTCGCGCTCGTTGCGCACGGCGTCATCAATCTGCTGATCGCTCGCCAGCTCCGGGCGCGTGGCTGGCAGGGGCGCTGGGTGACGAGGCTGGGGAACTGGTCGAGTTCGACTTTCATAGATGAGGTCTAACCAGTCGCTGCACCGGACACCGCTCTTCAACTCGGAGTGCCAGGCGTAGACTTTTGTTACGGGAGGTGTTGCAACGGTCAGTAGCTTCCGGTGACGGTGTCGAACACTCAAGAGGCGATAGACCTGTGGATCGCCACTGCACATTGCGGGAGGGGGGGTGTATTTGATCGCATAAAACGAATTGCGGCCTAACACTGCAGACAACGATGCGGTGACGTGCCGCTTACCAGCAGAGTATTATTCTAAATGTTCAGATGGATCATCCTCGCGGTGTTGATTGCCGCACTCAGCATTTCCAAGTCCTACCGCCGCCGCGCGCAGCTGGCTACTGGAACTATCCCACGCAGCAGGGAAGGTGGGGCCGCAATGGCCGCGCGGGGCCTGATTGCTCTCCCTCTCTTCTTTTCAATCTTTGCGTACGTGATTGATCCCAATTGGATGGCATGGTCCGCATTCGCGCTGCCGTTGTGGCTACGGTGGACGTGTGCCGCTACTGCAGCGTTGACAGTGCCGGGCACGTGGTGGGTGTTTCGAAACATCGGCAGCAACGTTAGCGAAACGGTGCTAACCAAAGACAACCACGAGTTGGTAACCACCGGACCGTATCGATGGGTACGCCATCCGCTGTACACGGTGAGTCTGATAATGATCGTTTCTATCGGTATCATGGCGGCGAATTGGTTTATTCTTGCACTTACCGGAGTTGCGGTTGTGCTGATCCGGTCTCTGGTGATTCCCCGGGAGGAGAGTGAATTGCTGGCCAAGTTTGGTGATGACTACAAGAAGTACCAGGAACGTACAGGGCGGATCGTGCCAAGACTAGGGTAGTTTGGGAGCGTGACGTCTGCTGTCGATTAATTCCGGCAAGACGCCGCGGGGGGGGGCTTGCTGTGGGAGCAGGGGGCTAAAACGACCCGAGGTAGGTAGCTAAATCGCTAAGCATCAGATCGTAAAGCCTTTCACTGGCGCGTCGACGTGCAGTACTTGCGTTTCTGTGAGCCACTTTTGTCTCGGCTGGGAACGCATAGCTAGTTTCAAAGATTATCTCATCATCAACGAGATCGACGAGCTCGAGATTGCCTGCGGCCCGAAAAAAACTCAAGGTGCGCGAACCTATTCTCACAGTTTCAGTATTACGAGTCTCTGCCTCAATCAACACGAGATATCGAAAATCACCGCTACTCAGCGTTCGCTTCAACTCCTCCCTGGCGTCACCGCGCGTCAATCCGAGAGATGCTCCGCTACTAATCCTCCAACCCAGATCTACCAGGAACGACTCGATGGGCGTATAGGTCGCATCGTTAACGGGCGTATCCGCGTCGGTGACGTCGCGTATAACTACTGCAGCTGTAACACCGTCGCGAATCTCTTGTCTCAGACTCGCGATCTCGTCTTCCAGCGGAGGTGGCAATGCGAGTCTCCGCGTCACGCCCGAGAGGATCTGATATTGCTGGACTAGCTGCGCAACTAGCGCTTCGGTTCTAGAGATTTGCCCGAATGCAGCGAGCGGATCGCTACTCACGAGCTGCCGGAGCTCCCCCAATTGAGCCCCG
>JACZUR010000096.1 GCA_022573095.1 Gemmatimonadota bacterium
ATCACCGTCAACGAAGCGAGGCCGCGGGCCGCTCGTACCGGTGGCGGCGGTGGCGGCGGTGGCGGCGGCGGCGGTGGTGGGGGTGGCGGGGGTGGCGGTGACACTACAACGACCCCAACTGCTACGTTTGCCGCTGATGTACAGACCCTTTTTGACGCCGAGGGCTGCACAGCATCCAACTGCCACGGCGCCACGGCGGGACCGAGGAACGGCAACCTCGATCTGAGGGCCGGGACTTCCTACTCGCAGCTAGTCAACGTCATCGCGAGAGGTGAGAACATTATCCGTGTGGCGCCGGGAGACCCCAACGCCAGTTACTTGGTAATAAAACTCGAGGGTAACCAGTCGTCCGGTTCGCGGATGCCCAGGGGCCAGCCCGCGCTGTCCGGCGCAAAGATTCAGCTGATCCGGGACTGGATAACTGCGGGAGCCAACAACGACTAACCCTACTCGAAACCACAGGACCCGTACGATCAGATTTAGAATGGCGAGAAGCTTCATCTCAGTAGGCGGATATGTGCTGCTGGCAGCTGTTGCTCTGAAGCCAGGCGAGTCGCTGGCGCAGGAGTATCATGTCGATCGTTCGAGAGACAATCGAGTCGTCTTCATCTCGCACGCTCCATTCGATGATTTCGAAGGTGTCACGGACCTGATCGACGGATATGTATACTGGGAGGGCGACGGTCTTACCGAGGGTTCGGACTACTCCAACAGCGAACTCTACTTCGAAGTCGAACTCGATGATCTCGACACGGGTTTGCGGCTGCGCAACCGCCAGATGCGCAACAATTATCTAGAAACCGACGAGTATCCTTATGCCACCTATAGCGCTGTTATCCAGAGAGTGGAACGAACGGGCGATGCGGAGTACACTGTTCATGCGAGTGGCTCGTTCGGGATACATGGTGTAGAGCGGCCGGTTGAGTTGTCGTGTATCGTTAATCCGGATCGCGACGGCTACAGGGTGCGGTGTGGCTTCGAGGTGATACTTTCTGACTATAATATCGAGCGGCCCTCGTTGATGTTCTTGAAGCTTAGCGAGACGATTCGATTGGAGTTGGATTACTATGTCATACGTGTTGAGTCGGAGTAACAGCATACTGAGTCGCTTCTTGCTTGCTCTCGCCGTGCTGGCCACTGTTGCGCTCCCGGCCGCCGCGCAGGGTGGGCGCGCGGGTTGGACCCGAGGCGAGCGGCGCGCTCCACAGAGGGTGGAGGTTTTCCATTCGACGCAGTCGGTGCATCTGCCTACGGCTGAAACGATGGGTAAGGGAGAGTTCGAGTTCGAGATATGGCATAGGTTCGTATTACCGGTGTCTTCCGGGCTAAATGGCCTTTGGGGGCTGGACGGTCCTGCGCTGATCCGATTCGCTCTAGCGTATGGCGTCAGCGAACGCCTCGTGCTGTCGCTGGGGCGGAGCAATAATCGTGACAACGTGGACTTTAAGTTTCGCTACAAAGCCCTCGAGATTCCTAACGAGAACCTTCCCACCGTGGTGGGACTTCAGGCTGGTGTGGGGTGGAACACCGATGTGTTTGGCAGAAGCGATACGGACGGCAGGAACTTCCAGTACTACGCGCAACTCATTGTGAACTCCGGTCTGAGTGATAGGTTGGCCGTGGGCGTGGTGCCGTCGTTCCTTACTAACATCGACATAGATTTTCCCGAAGCCAAATCGGCGTTGGGACTGGGCCTCTACGGACACTACTACGCGACTCCACTGCTCGCATTCATAGCCGAAGCCTACATAGCTGCGCCCAATCCCAGCGCACCGCATAACATCGGCACCGTGGGTATTCAGCTGGAAACCGGAGGACACTTCTTCAAATTGTTCGTCACGAACTCCTCGGCTCTCAATTCGTCGCAGTTCCTTGGGGGGGCTCTCACTCAGTTTACTGCCGACGAGTTAATGCTGGGGTTCAACATCACGAGAGTGCTGCGGTAGTTACTCTCCACGATTACGATACGGTCGCTGCGAACTGTTCGAAGGAACGCTGCGGGTAGTCTGAGGCCCCGCGGCTGCCAATAAAGGTCTTCGAGCTGAAGTTATATTAGGACGTGCCCTTATCTTACCCTGTCCTCGCTCCGCGAGGTCGATCCCTCGCCCCCTCGCTCGCCAGTTGAATAGAAAAAAAGGTATTCTCCTGCTGTTGTCCGGAGCGGCCCTAATCAGCTTCGCTCCGGTGCTGGTCAAACTCACGTCGGTTGGACCGTCCGCCGCTGCGTTTTATCGACTCGCCATCGGAGGTGTCGCACTCTGCACCGTCGGTCTCTTGAGAAGAGACAGATGGTCACTGAGTAGAGTTGCGTTCTTGGTAGTTGCGTCCGCCGGGTTCTTCTTCGCAGTCGATCTGGGGTTATGGCACCGCAGTATTGGGCTCGTCGGCCCGGGACTCGCAACGATCTTGGCGAACTGCCAGGTGTTCGCCATGGCTGGATTTGGAGCCGTTGTGCTGAAGGAGCGGATTGGGTGGCGGTATGCCGGAGGCACAGCCACGGCCTTGGTGGGCCTATTTCTCATTTTCGGTCGTAACTGGGGAGAGTTGAGCCCGGGATATCGCTGGGGGGTCATAGCCGGTCTCCTGGCGGCGGCATCGTACGCCACTTTCCTAATCCTGTTACGCGCGTCGAGACTTCGCTCTGACGGCCTCGCGACGGTGCCCAACATGGGAGTCATAGTTCTGATGGGAGCCCTGTTCGCTGGAGTGCACGTGGCTGTTGCCGGCGAGAGCTTTGCGGTCCCATCGTTAACGGATTGGACCGTTCTGATAGTCTACGGGGTGATGACGAGTGTGGCGTGGCTGATCATCTCACGGGCCCTCCCGGCTGTGGAGGTCTCACGTGCGGGCCTCATATTGCTGCTGCAGCCGTCTCTGGCGTTCATCTGGGATCTGTTGTTCTTTTCCCGACCCACCCAGGCCTTCGAGTTCCTAGGGGTCGCTTTGGCGTTGACGGGCATCTATCTCGGATCTATTACGGTCGAGAAAGTTCACCAGCCTGAAGCCCAGGTATAGCATCCATAAGAAAACGGCGACTGCTCGGGAGGAGTGAGCAGCCGCCGTTCGTCCGTCGCGTGGTTGTTTGTTACAAACTGAACCAGTAGTTCAACTTCACCACAAACGTATTATTCTGTTCCGAGCTGAACAGGTTCCCCAACGATCTGCCCACATCGAACGATCCCTGGTTAGTGAACGATGAGCGTCCGTGCTGCCACACAAAGAACATGGTGGAGCCCAGCATGTACTCCCAGCGCAAGACGACGTTGGATCGCAGTGACGCGAATGTGAAATTCGGGTTACCGATTCCCAGATCGCTGACGCCGTCGCCGTTGAAATCGAGACTCACGTCGCCGTTTTCGTCCGTAGTTACGTCCTGGTCGGCAAATGTGCGGAGCCGGTCAGCGAACGTTGCCCCACGCGAGTCGGTGACGCGTGAGTAACCAACATAATTGCCTGACGAGACAAAGGGTTCCGCATAGACCTGTACCGAAAGATCCGGTGTGAAGGTCATGTTGCCTCTGAAGGTCATCGACGCCGTAGACTGGTGGATTTCAGCGAAGACGAATTCGCGGTTGTTGAGCACGTCCGTCTGTGTGATGTACTGCCAAGTATCGATGTTGCGGCTAAACCCCGGTGAGAAACGGAATTCTAAGTTCGTCGCGGGGCGCCACGTCACCCACTGCGAGATGTTGTAGGAGCGCACTCCGCTCTCATTTTGCGTGAAATAGAACCCGTCAGCTCCGAGGAGAATGGCTTTCCGTCCGTCGCTCTCGATTCCGAACCAGGTGTCCCAGGCGCCGGGTCTGATGAACGCCGGTCCCCCACGTAGCGCTGAGGTAGCCAATCCGCCGGCCTGGTAGCCCACGCCGGCCCAGCCGGACCAGTAATTCAAGAACGTCCAGTTGGCGTTAACGTTGCCACCGACATTCTTACGCTCGAAGTTGCTGTTGAAGTTACCCCATTGATTCAAGTTGACGCTGAACCGGCGGAACATCCTGCCGGGTTGCAGCCAACGCTTGTTTACCCAGATCCACTCGTTTGTACGGTCGGCCTGGCGTTGGAAGCCGATGTCGTTGACCTCGTAGCCGGGGGATCTAGTGTTGGCCCCGACGCGCCAGCGCCACGCACCCCCGCCCCTCTTACCGAAGGTAAACGCGGCGGCGTGACCGGATAGCGAGGTCAGCGTCGAGTCGAACTCCAGATGGTCAGCATCTGGGCGCTGGTAATACCTGGACGACGACAACTGTGCCGCCGTGATTGCTTCAGTTGAACCGTTGATGCGCGTTGCGCTTACTCGTCCCTCGAATGAGTACGTGTCGTTGCGGAACCTGTGGTTCAAATCGAAGCCGCCTGCGTACGCGGAAGACCTGAGGAAGGTCAGATTCTCTAAGTTTCCGCGATTCACGGCCGTGCCAAAGAATCCTAACACGGTCTGACCCTGCCTCAAGTCTCTCGCTAACCTTCCCACGAAGTAGTTCGTCTGCGGCTCAACGAGATCGGAGTAGTCCACTCCATCTCCGCCCAGTACGCTCGCCCGCTCGGCGGCGGTGACGGTAGTGAGTAGGCCCATCGTCCAGCCGTCGGGTGTCTTACCAGATAGCTTCGCCGCGGTGAGGATCGTCGTGTTGGTAACTCGCTCGGCGAAACCGCCACGCGAGTCAGCGCTTCCCTGAGGTGAACGTCCCAGCCGCCGAGTGTAAAACAGCTGCTCTCTGCCGCCGCTACCCGTCACACCCCACTGAAAGATGTCGAGCCCCTCGTTGAAGAAGGGCCTCTTCTCGCGGAAGAACGACTCGAACGCCGAGAGATTAACCTCGGCGGCGTCGGCCTCTACTTGGCCGAAATCAGGGTTAAACGTGGCAGTCAACGTGAGTGCAGACGTAATGCCGATATTGACGTCAGCGCCCATCGTACCTCGAAAATTTTGACCAGTGACAAAGGGATTGCCCGCCTCGGACGGCGATCTCGCTTCCGTCAGTACCGTGTAGGGTAGAATCTCGATTCGTCTGCGCGGTTCAACTCCGCGAATGCCCACGAGGTCGCCGAACAGGGATACGACGCCGGACGCGTTCTTGGGGCGCAGCTTCCAGTACTGTTCCTCGTTCCGTCTGTTGATAATGCGCATAACGTTAAAGCCGAACACATTCTCTTCAGCCTTGGTGAATCGGAGCTGGCTGAACGGAATCCGAAACTCTGCTGTCCAGCCCTCGCTATCAATGCTGGTTGCCACGTCCCAGACGGCATCCCATGACGAATCGCTGTTGTTGTCGTCATATAGGTACCTGTCGCGCTTCACGCCGACCGGATTCACGATGAACTCGAACCCCGTCCTCCGGTCATGATAGGAATCGATCTGCACTCGAATCCAGTCGGAAGGCGAGTATTCGTCCCGTCGCGTCAACTGAGCGCTAATCTGATCGGCTTGAGAATCGAACGCGCGCACGGCAACATAAAGGGCATCGTCGGTATACGCGACTTGGACTTCGGTGCGCTCGGTGGCCGGCTCGCCCTCGTCGGGGTCGCGCTGCAGAAAGTCAGACGCTATAGGAGCGCGCTGCCAAACCTCGTCGTCGAGGACTCCGTCGAGGCGGGGTCCGCCGAGGTCCGCACGTACGGCCGACGCGATTTTTGGTGCGTCAACTGAAATAGCGGCTGACTGTTGCGCGGCTAGATCTGACTGGGTGGTGACGGCAGGGGCGGCCACGAGAGTGAAGACCGCAAGCGGAAGATAAATTCTAAACAACATGAGCGTCGGTAGCTCCTCCCCACTAAGGGCGATGGTTCAACATGTTTTGCCCGTCGTCCACCCGCGACGAGATTCTTCGTAAGCTTAGACGCCGCAAAGCTCGAAAGGGTTTCATATGTTTATGGGGCATTGGGCGCTCATCTAGAAAAAGGCCGGGTTACCCCGGCCGAAGCAGCGGACAATATAAGGATAGGGATTCAAGTGAGAGACAATTCGAACGGTGACTCAGTCAAGTCATTGATGTCAAAAGACTTACAGGTCGGTATCCCAGGCCCGGCGGGCTGTAGTAACGGGTGAACTCCACCCGGAACGCGAAATGGAACTCGATCCTCGCGGCTCTGATTTCAGTTGTACCCTGTCTGCCTCGTCCCGTGGTACTGCTCGAATCGGGGTCGGGCAGTGGTTTGATCCGCCTCGCATGGGGGCAGCGGAAGAGGTGCAGGTTGAACTGGCGATCAGAGGATATTGGACGGATCGGTTGGATTGAGAACTTGTCGCCGGAGAGCCGGTGGTACGGTTTCTTTTCCTATGACCTTGGGATTCCTCCTCGCGCTGCGCGGCGGGAACCGCCAATCGCGCTTCCGCTGGCCGATTTTTTCGAGCCCGAGCACGAACTGTTGCTCGATATTGAATCCGGAGAAGTGGTGCGTGGTGACGCCACCATCCTGGCCGAGTTGGATAATCACGCGGGCGAGGTTGAGGCCGAGGGCGGGTCGCCCGAAACGAGTCTGTTGAAACAGAGCTTCGGTCAGCCGGATTTCGAGCGAGCCGTGCTCGATATAAAGGAATACATTGCCGCCGGGGACGTTTACCAGGTAAATCTTTCGATCGCGCAACTGTTCGAGACGTCATTGACCCCGTGGCAGACCTACCTGAACATCAGGAAGATCAATCCTTCACCTTGGATGGGGTTTGCGGACTTCGGAGACTGGCAGCTGGTGAGCGGATCACCGGAGCTACTGGTGGAAACCAAGGTGCAGGAGTCGAACAAATTTATCATCCGGGCGCGCCCCATAGCTGGGACGAGAAAGAAAACCGGTGACCTCGCTCGTGACGCGGAGATGAAATCGGAGCTGACACTCGACGAGAAGGAGCGCGCGGAACATCGCATGCTGGTCGACCTGGCCCGTAACGACCTCGGCAGGGTGGCGAAGTACGGATCGTTGAACGTGTCCGAAACCGAAGTCGTGGAGGAGTATTCTCACGTATTTCACCTCGTCAGCCAGGTAGAAGCGGTGCTGCGGGAGGAGTGTACCGCCGCAGACATAGTTACTGCGGTGTTTCCGGGCGGTACGATTACTGGAGTGCCGAAGATCCGCGCGATGGAAATCATCGCTGAACTCGAGCCGGTGGCGAGAGGCGCGTATACCGGTGGATTGGGATGGCTGGGACCGGACGGAATGCAGCTGAACATACTTATCAGATCGGCGGTGTTCAGAGGAGCTAGAGTGGCCGTACAGGCAGGGGCGGGGATCGTGTGGGACTCGCTGCCGGAACGCGAGTGGAGAGAGAGTAACCGAAAGGCCGCTGCCATGATTGCGGCCCTCGGAGCTGATGTATGACTGCGGTGTTCGAGACGATGCGAGTGAGGGGTGGGACGATACCGCTGCTCGAGCGGCATCTCGCTCGATTTCACGCGAATTGGCAGCTAGCGAACCTGGAACCGCCACCATCGGACATTGTTCGGAGGGTTTCGGAAAAGCTCTCCGAGCGCAGCGATGATCACGCGCTCCGCATGGAGTGGGATGGGTCGGATCTCGTTTTTGCCGCTCGCGATCTACCTGATCTCAATCCAATCACGCTTGTAACATCGCAGGTTCGGCACGAGGGATATAAAGTGAAGACGACCGATCGTGAACAGTTTGATCGTGCGCGCGCGGAGGCCCGCGACGCGGGAGCTGACGAGGCGCTCATGCTGACCGGGGACGGATTCGTCGCGGAGGGGAGTCTGTTCGCGATCTGCTGGATTGCGGAAGGAGAATTGTACGTGGCCTCGCTGGACTTGGGAATACTGCCGAGTATCGGAAGGGCTCGTGTCATCGAGATCGCGAAGGGCGAGGGGGAGGGGGGGGGGATGGCGGGGAACGAAGGGCGGTAC
>JACZUR010000097.1 GCA_022573095.1 Gemmatimonadota bacterium
GTGGAGCAGCCGATCACTTTGGAGCGTGATGCTGGGCGGCTCACCTTTGACGAAGGGACCATCTATCTGCTCGCTCCTGTTGGGGGACGAACGGTCGCGGCGGTTTTCTCGGGCGAGGGAAGGTTCGTTTTCGTTCCGCGCGGTGAGGTGGAGCGCGGTCAACTACAGCGTGTTCACGGGCAGGATTCTCTCGATCTGGAAATACAGTGGGCGCTTCTCCTGTTTACGGACGAAACGGCAGCGGAGCTGCAGGCCGCAATCGAGTTCGCCGAGGGGGTGGTTTCGAGTCGTGCGCGGCGACGCGTGCGAAGCGCATTCGAGTACGTGTCTGATCGGGACAGCGAGTACTTCGAGGTGGACATCATGCGCGCGCTGCTGAACGGCATCGCTAACGAGACGTTTTACGCGCACATCACACCGCGCCGCGGACGGGATCTAATGTTGATGATCAATCCGTGGGCGGTGGAAGGCACGAAGTTGCTGCGCTCGGAGGGGGACGGTGAGTCAACGCTCGTCTGTCAGTTCACGAGCGAGCGCGGGATGGCCTCGTCAGCTGAGGGTGATCGGGTTGGCGATGCAACGATCAGACGTTACAGCATAGAGTCGTGGCTGCCACGCACCGCGGCGGGCAACATCAACTTCTCGGCGGCCGTGGAGATGGAGATCGTGGCCGAGCAGGAGACCGGACCGTGGCTCGCGTTCACTCTCTATTCCGAGCTCGAGGTCGATTCGGCGTTCTGGAGTGATGGACGACCGGTACAGGTCTTCAAGGGCGAGGACAGTCCCACGGTGTGGATCAGGGCCGAGCACCGACTGGACGCGGGTGAGTCAGTGACGGTCAAGCTCTACTATCACGGCGACTTGATCGACCGGTACGGAGAGTTCTTCTTCATCAGGTCGGGCTCGGTTTGGTATCCGCGCTCCCTGAGCGTGAGGAGTCACGCCACATTCGATCTCGTCTATCACAGTCCCAGCTCCTACCTTTTTGCCAGCGCCGGCGAGCTGGTCGAGTCGACGACGGAAGGGAACATCGTGACCAGCCGTTGGCAGAGCCCCTCACCCATGCGTAACGTCGGGTTCAACCTCGGCATCTTTGAGGAATACAAGATGGAGGAAGAGGAAGCACCGCCGGTGACGGTCCTCTGGGCCGACCGAACACATCGCAACCTCGCAAGGATCTTCATTACGGACAGGAACATGCAGGAGCAGGTGGCGGCCGACATATCCAACAGTCTCGGGTTCTTCACGCGCTTCTACGGTCCAACCGAGATAGAGCGGTTTTACGCCACCGAGATTCCCTTTGCGCATGGCGAGGCCTTTCCTGGGCTGGTCCATCTATCGGCGTCAACCTTCATTGACACGGACGATGAGGGTTACAACGAGGTGTTCAGGGCGCACGAGGTCGCGCACCAGTGGTGGGGAATCGGCGTCGACTTCGACTCGTACCACGATCAGTGGTTGAGTGAGGGTTTTGCGACGTTTTCCGGCCTCTGGTATCTGCAAACTGTCCGCAACGACGACGACAGGTATTTCGACATGCTGGGGCGCTGGCGCAGGGATCTCATGCGGACGCGCGGATCGCCAGACGATCCCGATCGAGGAGGTCCGCCCATCTGGCTGGGGTACCGCACGGGCATAGGCGGTCAGCCCGGGGGTTACAACCTCATCGTGTACCAGAAAGGTGCGTGGGTTCTGCACATGCTTCGGATAATGATGCTCGATCTCCAAACGATGAACGAGGACGCGTTCACCAACATGATGAGCGATTTCTACGCCAGCTACCGGGGTGGCACGGCGTCCACGGGAGATTTTCAGCGCGTCGTCGAGGATCATATCGGAGTGCCCATGGATTGGTTCTTCGATCAGTGGGTGAGGAGCAACTACATACCGACGTACAAGGTGTCATGGAACTCGGAGCTGGCAGAGAACGGACGTTACCGCCTGCGAGTTCGCGTACGGCAGGAGAATGTGCCGCCTGACTTCCGAATGTACGTGCCGCTGTCGGTCGATTTCGGCAACAACCGCTTCGCCAAGTTGCGAGTCGAGGTCACAGGAGCCGACAGCGAGATCCCGATGCCGTTGATGCCCCTCGAACCCCGGGATGTGCTATTCAACGAGCTGGAGGGTGTGCTGGCCGAGGTTGATATGGAGCGGTGGAGGGATTAGGCGGGAGCAGAAGGGGGGCGGGGATGGGCTCGACCCGATGTCGCAAAGCTTCGTTGAACCCAGTGAGCGCTATGCGGACCTGATAATTCCGCGAGGCGGTCACAACGAAGTGGCCGTAGACATGCTCGTCACCAAGATCAATTCCATCGTCCACGAAGGCACTGCGAAGACAGCGGAATAGGACTGCGCCTACTGCTTACGGTATCTCCAGGCTACCGCTCCACCTTGCTGGAGGCGGATCGAGATGGAGTGACTTCCCCCCGGCGGCAACTCGGGAACTTCAACGGCCTCGCTGAACAGCACTTCTCCACCGGAACCGAGAAAATCGAATAACAGCGTAATTGGCGCGAGCGTCTGATTGACGGTGTTCCGCACCCGGCCATTGACAACCGTAGATTGCTCCGTGGGCCGAAACTGACTGACCGATACATTCCATTGAATTCCCCCGTCAGCTAGTTGCACGTACTTGCTCACAGAATCGGAATTCCCTTGCAGATCCCACGCAGCAGCCATCATGCGCAGACTGTTGGAGCTCAGGGGATCAATGTCCAGAAGACGCTTGGCCGTACGCGTGAGCGGCTCCGCTTCCCTGAGGAAGTAGTAAGCTCGCGCAAGCGTGAGAAGCGGTATTAGCATGTTCGGCGTCCGCGTCAGACCGGCGTCCAGCATTCGCACCGCACTTCGGTGCTGCCCGTCGTTTAACAGACCGATGCCTATCTGCGCCAGCTGAAGTCCACTCACCCCCTCAGCTTCAATGATACGGCTGACGAGCGAATCCAGCGCTCTGCTATAGCCCAGCGCGGACAGCATGCGGGCAAGGTTTGTCGCCGCGTCGGTCTCCTGAGGGTACCTGTTCACGTAAGCTCGCAGGGCCTCGATTGCCGGGCCGGCCGCTGCTGCAGCTGCCTGGCCCTCAGCCGCCACCGCCCGGCTGAGAGAGTCCCGCACAGTTCGAGACGCGATCAGGCGCGTGGTGGTCACTGTGGACTCTCGTTCAAACGCACGGCGCGATTGTTCATTGAGGTGCTGGCCCCGGGCTCTAATCTCCTCGACTCGCCCAACTATCTCAGCCAGGTGGGTAGAGTCCGCATCGATGCTCTGTGCGATGCTGTCCCGCCTTTGCCGCAACTGCGGAAGCTGGAGCAACTCCCCTCCCTGGTATGCCATCTGCTGATAGCCGCCCGCGAGCGCGGACAATCCCCGTTTTATACCGCTAGCATAGACAGAATCGTCGCCGGCTGCCTCAATGCCTGCGTAGACGTATTTAGCAGCAGAATCGAGTTCCTGGCTCTGAGACAGCATCATTCCGAAGTTCAGCAGCCCACGGGGGTCGTCCGGATCAACAACGATGGCAAGCCGGAAGTAATTCTCAGCCGAATCAAGGTTGCCATCGCCCCAGTTGGTGTGGGCGGTGCCCAACATCTGCCGATGAATGTCGGTGCGATAGGTGCGCACGTCATCTTCGCACTCCGGCTTGAGGTCGACAGCCCGGCGAAAGGCGGAGTCGGCACCCCATCCATCACCCTGGATCACATAGTAGCGCCCGAGGTAATACCACGCGGCAGGATTCTCGTCTTGCTCGCGTTCCGTGATGGCTTGTATTAGAACCCGGTTCGCATGCCGTAGCCGCGATTCGCGCTCCTCTTCATGCGGGGTCTCCGCCGCCCTTTTCAAGTGCAGCAGCCCGCCACGTACGAGGGAGTGTCCCGTTCCCATTCTGCACGTCGGTTCAATCCAACCGCCTTGGGCCGCAAGCGTGATGGGTGTTAGGAAACAGATGGCGGTGGCGCAGAGGACGCGGGCTAGGTAGCTAAACATAGTCCCTCCTGGAGACTGGAATCTTCTACTCTGAGCTCAGAAATAACCTATGGAAGCAGCGCTGGCAACGTCCTCACTCGCCCTCTACGGCGTAACCGTCTCCGTAGAACTTGCTCGTCGATCGAGTGTGAAAGGTGATGGCTCTGATAGGCTCGTACTTGGGATTGAGAAGTCCGGGAAGGACCTCCAGAACTTCATCTTCCAAGAGATAAACAGCCATGGGGAACGATACCCTGGACTGGGTACGCAGCGAACGATCTCGGGGCTTGCTAACCCTGTGCGTGGTGGAGGGGAGGATGTCGTTGCTGAGCAGCTGCATGTAATCTCCGGTGTTGATTATGATTGATCCTCGCGGTGCCGTCACGCGGATCCACTTCGACGTCGCCCGATTGAAGGCCTGGAGTCCTTCGACGCTAGGCGCCGGCAGGATCGTGAAGAGATCTACATCCTCATGCCCGAGCAGACGACCAGCCCCGGAACGGTCATCGTCCTCGCCGATCGGGGGATAGTAGTTCAGGCGTAGTCCGAAATTAGTTCCTCTCAGTTTGTCATCGAGTAGATGCGGATCACATCCTAGGTAGCGGAGGATGCTCTGTGCAATGGGGAGGATCAGTTGTTCATGTCTGAGGCACAGCCCGCGGAAGAACGGCTCAAACTCGGGGACCGGCCAAAAGTCCTCCGCATTGAACGGTATATCACGGTTCTGATCAATGTCGAACGCCCTGCGGCAAAAAACCCACCCTTCTACTAGATCGGGATGTATCTCACTCGTCTCCTTGATGGGGAAGTAGCCCTGGCTTACAGACCCGAACCGCTCCGCCCGATACGGCATCTTTTCTTCCAGCGTGACCCTGGTGAAGATCTCGATCGTTTTTTCAGTCGCCTCGTCATAGAGGCCGGGGTCGATCCCGTGACCGACCAGTATGGCGAAGCCGATCTCCTGAAGTGCGGATCCAAAATCCTGCGCAAACCTCTCCTGACCAGATTCATCCCCGCGTAGCGCATCACCTATGTCGCAGGTTTTGATCTCGAAATCTTCGTCGAATTGCTCCTCAATTTCGGTTTCGGCAAGCTGATAAGTATGCGCTTTCTCCACCTGGTCGTAGCGGGTGAATTCCTGACTGGCAGCTTCAATTCCGTGTTCCTTGTCAGCGGGCATGCCTGGGACCTCTTGGGCTAATCGTCCCCTGGTGTCACTTTCCCCACCCGGGACTGGGCATGATTTACGAATACATATATCGGTCGCGCTCTCAGATGGTAAGGTCCCAGCGGCGCGTTGGAGTTTCATGGCTTGATCGAACCATTACTCGCTGCAACTATCTGACCGAATCTGCTATGAAGAACCCGAGAGTCGCAAGGAGGCCCAGTGGCACCAACCACCTGATCCAATTGAAGTAGACCCTGGGCCAGAAACCCTCAGTGCCGCCAAATATCTGTCGCAGCGTAACGACACGACCCAGTCCCCAGGTGAGCGCAATCAAGGCTATGCCGCTGCCCACCACCTGCATTCCAGAACCGAAAACGAGGTCCAGCACAGGTATCAACTCTGGGCGCAGCGCGCTTGGGAGCATGAGAAGAACTTCCAGCAGCCCAACGAGAACAAGCGCCCGTTTGATCGTGAATCCGAAGCTATCGAGTAGCGCACCGATCAACACCTGAAACGCCGCTATGCTGGACAGGTAAGCGATCAGTGTAAGTGCCGAGAGGAACAGCGTGCCCAGAAGCCGGCCGGCCGGTATCTCGCCGAAAAGGCGTGGTAGCGTGTCAAAGATTAGGCGCGGGCCCGTTTCCAGATCGAGTCCGAAGACGAGCGCAGTGGGTACGATGAAGAGCGCAGCCATTAGCGCCCCGGTTACGTCACCGAGTGCGGTCAGTGTGGCCGTGGGTGGTATCCTTTCCTCATCACGCAGGTAGCTCCCGTAGATCAGGTAGAACGTTCCGCCAAGACTGAGCGAGAAGAATGCCTGTCCCATCGCAGCGAAGACGCTGGTTCCCGTCAGTGACCGAAAGTCCGGGCGGAGGAAATTGAACAGATGGTCCACCGCTCCAGGAAGCGAAAGGGACGTGATTATCAGGTATGCCACGACGAGGCCGAAGAACGGGACGAAGAGCTTACTGATCCGTTCAATACCGCGGTTGAGGCCGCGGTACAGCACGAGCATCGCCGACCCTATGATCCCCGCTGAAACAGCAGCCTGCAGAAGACCGTTTTCCAGACCCGTTTGATACGATGCCAGAGTGGAATCTCCAAAACCGCGCAGCAGAGCGAAAACCGCCGTGTAGGCCACGTTGGCTATTATGACTACATAGTACGAGTTGGCCACGAGCACGGTGACGAGTAGAACGGCTCCCAACCAACGCCCGCCGGGCCCCAGCGCGGCGGTGAGAGCCCCCAGCGGCCCCCGTCGCGTGGCTCGGCCCAACGCCCACTCGCCCATTAGGGCAGGAACGGCGAAAGCCAGCACGAAGAACAGGTACACGAACAGGAAAGCGCTTCCGCCGAAGCGGCCCATCATATAGGGAAAGCGCCACACGTTCCCCAGACCAACCGCCACACCGACCATGGTGAGGAGCGTCGCGAGGCGGGAGCTGAAGACCTGTCTGTTGGGCAGAAGCTGGACCCCGGTTCGGTTTCAGGGATGGGAAGGGTGGCCGCACTCAAAAGTATAGGCGCCACGCATTAACGTCGTATCGGGTCTTGAGTTGCCCCGCATGAAGTTGCCGGCGGGGTGGGGAGGGCTCGACCCCGAGCGCGTTCAGCGCGAGGGACTGAGCAATGGCGTGGCAACAAAACGGCGGGCGCGGATGGGCTCGACCCGATGTCGCGAAGCGACGAGGACTGAGCCCGGAAAGTGTCGAGCGTCACCGAGACACGGCGGCTAAGTCCGATCCTCTACCTTCGTTCTTCGGGATCGCGGTTGGCGAGTCATTCGTCTCGCCCTTTGGACAACAGTCTCTCAGTGAAGTCGAGACGCTCCTGCAGCTCGGTCAGTTGATGATCGTGGTCCTCGCGCAGGTTATCGATCTCGAGCCTGAGGTCGTCGACCAACGCGTCGATTTGCGGGTTGGAAGACCGATCCGGATCTTTCCTGCCGATCAAAGTCTTCAACCTGATGATGAGCAAGCCCGCCGCGCTCGCGGCGCCGACCGCCAAGGCCCATGCGATTACCCAGTCGGGACTCATGTTGCGCGCTCCTCCGCTGGTTAGTGATGCTGTGCCACTATATACGTATTGTGCCGCGAGTAGAGCATCTTTAAGATGCAACCTGCGGGCTCACGAAGCCAGCGTGTTGAACAAGGCGCGGAGTGGTGAATGGAGCCGAAGTTCCAAATCCACCAGACTGAAATGTCCGGTCACCAAACACCGGGAGTAGCCCTCTGAAAAGCATAAGAGAGCCAAGCTAACTGCTTGACTCTCTTATAGTTGCCCCGCCTGGGCTCGAACCAGGACTCTTCTGATCCAGAGTCAGACGTGTTGCTAGACGGCATTCACCCTCATGGGGGACACAAACTGGGGGGAAGTCCGGGGGATGGCCCCAAGATAGAGACCAGGCGAACCAACCTAACTGGTTGACTCGCTTATAGTTGCCCCGTCAAGGCTCAAACTTGACTCGTCTGAGCTTGAAACAGGCCGCCGTTCAGATAGGAATCTTTCCGAGATGTAGAGTGGAGGGTCCGCTCGAAAGTCATCCTTTCAGTAAGCCCCGCGCAGCTTTAAGGTCCAATTCCACGGTTATCGGCGGCGGCCACGTTCCGCGATCCAATTCGGTTTGAACGCGAGATCGCTCTCCCTCGATGAGCGTTTGGGTTGCCTCGTCCAGGAGCCCTGTCTGAATCGCGTCGGCCA
>JACZUR010000001.1 GCA_022573095.1 Gemmatimonadota bacterium
AACCACTATAATCTCGATCAGAGTAAAACCTCGTCTCGTCATCACACCTCCAAGTGGGTGCATCCTTCGTGCCAACAGCTAAGTGCTTTAAGAGTCATAAGTTAACGAAATCGGATAGCACAAAAAAATGCAGAGCATTGCAGGTTTATGCAATATATTGCGCTAACCGATTCCGTGTGCCTTTAGCTTGTAAAAGAGACTCCGCACGCTTATCCCAAGCCTTTCGGCGGCTGCGCGCCTGCTTCCTCCGCATTGCGCCAGAGCCACCTCAATAGCCCGCCTCTCGGCGGCGTCAATGGCCTCCTTGAGCGTCGCAGCACCCCCACCCCCTTCAGCGGCTTTGGGCATGACGGACGGCACTACGTCCTCGGCGGATATCAGGTCGCCCTCACACAGGACGACTGCCCTCTCGATAGCGTTTTCGAGCTGGCGCACGTTGCCCGGCCACTCGCTCTTCTTGATGGCCGCTAGCGCCTTAGGGTGGAGCCGCACGGCAGTCCCGGAGCGCCGTCTGGCGCGTGCCAACAGCGCTGTAACCAACCCTTCGATGTCTTCCTTTCTCTCGCTCAGCGGCGGGACGTGTAATCTCACGACGTTAAGTCGGTAATAGAGGTCCTCCCTGAATCGGCCATCGGCCACATCTATTTCCAGGTCGCGTGCGGTGGCCGCGAGGATTCGAGTATCGATTGCCGTCGACTTATTGCCGCCAACCCTGCGTACCTCACCCTCCTGGATTACGCGCAGTAGCTTTACCTGCATCTCGGTTGGTAGATCCGCTATCTCGTCGAGTAGCAAGGTCCCCTTATCCGCTTCCTGGAACAGCCCGATCTTATCGGACACGGCACCGGTGAACGAACCGCGTACGTGTCCGAACAGTTCGCTCTCCAGCAGTTCAGAGGGGATCGCTCCGCAGTTCACGGCAACAAACGGCGACTCGCGACGGGGGCTCCAGCGATGGATGGCGCGCGCAACCATCTCCTTGCCAGTACCGGTCGCACCGGTAATCAAGACGGTGGCGTCACTGGGAGCGGCGCGATTGGCAAGATCCAAAACGCGCTTCATTGCAGCCGATTCCGCGACCAACTCTACGTCACGGTACCGCGCAACCTCAGCGGAGAGCGTGTCGACCTGTCCCTGGAGACGTTCTCTTTCCTCCGCCTTACGGATAGCGAGTAGCACTTCATCCGGACGAAACGGCTTCGGGATGTAGTCGTACGCTCCCTCCCGCATCGCAGCGATGGCGGCGTCTTCGGAGCCATATGCGCTCATCATGATCACGAGGGAAGCGACCTTCTCTTCTTTGAGGCGTCGCAGCAACTCAATACCGTCCATCTCCGGCATGCGGACATCGCTAATGACGATGTCGAACGCTTCCGACTTGGCGAGCGATAGTGCAGCGCTGGGAGATCCCTCGGTGGCGACATCGTAACCCTCTTCGCTGAGCAGAAGCGCCAGCGACTTACGCAGGTTCGGCTCGTCGTCTACGATCAGTATCTTCATGTGGCGCGAGGCAAGAAGATGTTGAAGAGCGCACCGCCCAATTTCGACTCGCTCACCCAGATCAGACCTCCATGCTCATGAACCAAGCGGTGTACGATCGCCAGCCCCAATCCGGTGCCCGAACCCGGATCCTTTGTGGTGAAAAACGGATCGAACACGCGCTCCCGATGTTCGACGGGGACCCCCGGACCCGAATCTCCGATGCGCACCAAGATCCCCGAACTCGAAGCCAGCAACTGCGGCGCGCGCGGTACACCGGTTTCGAGTTCAATCTCGACGACACCGTGAGCCGCGGCGTGCGCGGCATTGAGAATCAGATTAGTGAAAACCTGCTCCAGTTGATGAGGTTGGCCAATAACAGAGAGATCTTCTTCTGGTTCTCTGAACCTGAGGTCAACGCCGTCGACTGCCCCCTGCCGGCGAAGGCGCTCCAGCACTCCGCTAGTCAAGACCGTCAGATCAATCTTTTGCTTTGACCCGCTCTCCGTCCGAGCGTAGGCCAGTAGGTCGCGTACGATGCGATCGATTCTGCGAAGTTCGCTCTTGATAGTATCGAGCGACTCGGGTTCTGCCCCGCGCTTCTCTATCAGCGCGACGTAATTACCGATCGCCGCCAGTGGATTTCCGATCTCGTGGGCGATCCCGGCGGCAAGCCTGCCGATGCTCGCCAATTTCTCGGCTCTTAGCAGTTGATCCTGCGTTTCCTGGAGTCGAGCGGTCATCTCGTTGAACCGAACTGCAAGTTCCGCAAATTCTCTGGTTTCGGGAATTGGCACCTGAACGTCGAGATCTCCGGCCGCCACCTCACGGGTGGCCTCATCCAACTCGCTCAGGGGCATCAGCACGAACTTATGTATAAGGTGTCTTGCAAAGACGAACACGACTCCGACATCAGCCACAACCAACAGCACGAGAACCGCCGCCGCGAGCCGCGGGGGTACCAATTGAGCGACCAGCGCACTGAGTACCGCGAGCGAGACGGCAGCAGCGGTCAGCAGTCCGAAACCAAAGAGTAACTCTCGCTGAAGCCTGGGAGCGCGAAGCGAGGGGTTACTGCTTGAAGCATCTGCGCGGCTCACACTCACCTAGCTTCCTCGTCTGTAACGTAGGAGCACCAAAAATACTCCCGGCGGATAGGATACTACGGAAGCTTAAACGTGTCTTTGAGCAGCGAGACGATCAAGGCCCCGGGGAGGCAGTCGGTCAGGTCGAGCACATCACTGAACCCGCGCGGTCGGCTGGCGCCACGACGGCGGCCGTTCCAGTATAGATGGCGCAGGTCCTGGCAGTACTCGTATGCGAGCCTGTAGCACTCCAGCCAGACCCGCTCGCGGCACCGATCGTCATCGTAACGCCCTGCGACTCGTTGGCGCCGAGTGCCGTGAGACTGGTGGTGTAGGTGGTGTTGTCGCCGAAATAGCTCTCTTGCGCCGTCGCTAGGTTCCTGAGATCACCCCTGACCGCCGCGAGATGAGCCTTCTCTCTCGTAGTCGTAAACTTTGGGATCGCGATCGCCGCCAGAATGCCGATGATCACCACGACGATCAGCAGCTCGATAAGCGTAAAACCGTTCTTGCCAAGCGGAATGCGTCTTGCACTCATAACCTTCGTCCGTGCCCGAAAAGCCGTAGATACCGTCGTCAGGCCAATTACAGACCTGTCTCCAAGAACCGCTGCTGTCAATAACCCGGGGAAAACACGCCCGGAGACGCCTCGGATAAAGGCGGAAAGGGCGGCGAAGTGAAGCACCCCGCCGCCCCGTTCCAACGCCCTATAGAGACGTTAGGTGGTGCACTTAACCTCACCCTCGGTGTCAGCCGGAGGAACCGCTGCCTGGTTACCCAAGAAGATACCGCACGTCTTCGCGGTGGCGTTGTGCCCTGCAGTAGCACCCCAACCACTACCAGTAGCTGCAGTGATCGTGATCGTGACGCCCTGCGATTCCGCGCCGTCAACAGCCGTCAGGCTGGTCGTGTACGTTACGTTGTCGGCGAAATACGACTCCTCGGCCGTGGCCAGGTTCCGTAAATCCGACTTCATGGAGGCTAGGTAAGCCTTCTCACGAGTGTTGGAGAACTTCGGAATGGCGATTGCGGCCAAGATACCGATAATCACCACCACAATCAGAAGCTCAATTAGGGTGAAACCCTTGCGATTCAACATCTTTCCTCCCCTAGCAGTAAATAACCTACCGTCCCTCGAACCACCCGCATATACCGCGGGCTAGCAAATACCTCCGTTGGACTGGCTGAACAGTGCAATCTCCGTGCCTGCATTCTACCGAGCGGGAGCTTGCGCGTAATCCGTTGGGTCGATTGATCTTACAAACGTTCCCTCGAATTCTTCGCTGCGCCAGCGTCACGGAAGGAAACCTCATTCTGCAATTGATCCGGCTAGACGCAAGACCTAGCGCCAAGCCACCGGTGATCAAGCAAGAGCGACACCACCGCGACATATTCGCGACATCCCCCGGTTGCGCGGCGGTTTTGCTCTACCAGCCACACGAGGCACCTGCCTGGCGCTCTTCCTCCATGACGCTCTCGTAGAGATCCGAGCGCAAGGTGCGTACCAACCCCAGATTTTGACCCCACACAGCGCAGAAAGCCGGGTCAGTTCCCGTGCCCACCACGGCATTGAGCAGGAATCCCCATCTCTGTGTGGCTGAAACCGGCCTTCCCAGTAGCCATTCGGCTCTGGCGCGCGACAGTTGTTGTTTCCAGTCCGGCGCTCCTGTAATCGCCAACATATCCGCGTAAAGGAGCAGCGCTCCCGGCTCATCTGGAACCAGCGATAGCACACTCCGCGCCACCGCAAGAGCCGAGGCCGAATCTCCGTTGGACAGATGGACCCCCGCTAGTTGCAGGGCGAGGCGCGGGTTGCCTGGCTCGAGACCGAGGCTGCGTTCCGCCTCCCTGAGAGCAAGCTGATGGCGACCAAGCGAACTTGCCAGGGGAACCAACATCGGCGCGATCAGTGGCTCGTAGGGGAATATCGAAGCAGCCGTGACGTAGTGACCCAGTGCCGCAGTAGAGTCTCCGAGTTGTTCGAGCACTCTTGCAACTCGAATATGTGCTCGGAAGTTCTCGGGATGCTCTACTAGATCCTCAACAATCACCGTGCGATTGTCTTTCCAGAACGGTGTGCGCGTAAAGGTTCTCACGCCGTAGGCGGTGCACAGAACAGCGACCGCCACAGCGGTGGCACGGAGGATCCGAGGGCTGTGGGCCCGCGTGATCACCCATCCCAGCGCGAGAGCGGGTGCAAGCGCGGCCAGATACAGTGTGCGTTCGGCAAGCGCTACACCGGAGCTGAAGAACAGGTTGGACGTTGGAGCATAGCTGGCCACCGCAACGAGGACGCCAAATGTGATGGCCGGCGCTTTTTTCGCTACGATCACCGCCAGCACGACTACGGCCACCCCGAACACCACTGCCGCACCTGCGGCAATCCCGAGTTCCGTGCGTCGCGGTATCACCATCGGGTTGTAGTCGGCAGCTAGCTCGAATGGCCACACAAGCAGCCGCGTGACATCCCAGATCACAGGGAGAGCGGTGGCTAATCTTTCGGCCGCGTCGAGACCGCGCACGTTCGCGGCAATCGTGGATTCAACGAAACCACCGGCGATCGCTCTCCAAACGTAAAACCAACCAAGCGTTAACGCAGCGGCGTATATATACAGGCCAGCGCGTCGCGTGTTCGTCTTGCCGATATCGAGAAAGTGATCGAGCGCCAACACGAACACCGTAATCACACCAGCCTCTTTCGACAGCATCGCAAGCAGCGTGAACGCAATCGTCAGCACCAACCACACCCCGGATCGGTTATGCTCATGGTGCCTATAACGGCGCGCGCTCAACACGGCAGCGAGTATCCATACGGTCACCAGTACCTCTGCTCTCCCTACCACATTGGCAACGGCCTCGACGTGCACGGGATGGACAGCGAACGTAACGCCGGCGGCGAGTGCTCCAAGCGGAGGAAACCAGCGCAGCACCACAAGTACGACAAGAATCGTGGCTACAGCGTGCATGATTGCGTTGGAAACGTGAAACCATGCAGGCGATCCGCCCGACAGCGTCCAGTCGATTCCGTAGGTGAGCATTACAAACGGTCGGTACATTCCGGCGTTTACACCTGCCGATTCCGGCCAGTACGGCTCGAAAGCCGCATCCACGGCTGCGCCAATGGAGTGCGCGGCGGGATTTTCCGCCACGATAGGAGTGTCGTCCAGCGCCCAACCATTACGGAATGCCCCGGCGTAGATCACGAGAGCGACCAGGCCGGCTAGCAGAGCCGCTCTGAGAGGACCTAGTCGGGGCATGTGAACCGATAGAGCTTGGGACCTTCCCGGACGCTGAACAATTGTTCGAGAGGAGATACTTCGGCTGTGCTGAGCGTCTGCAAAAGCCGAGCTGCAGGGGCGCCGGGACCTGACAAGGCGATGTGAGTTACTCCAGTTGCGCAATAGAAATGGACGCTCTCAGCTGGTGTCAGCGGAATTTCGTCCCTTCCGTTCAAGCGACTGAGGTAACTTGGAACGGAAGACCTGCCCGTGTAGAGCGACAGCAACGCCTCATCCCCTCCTGCGATCACCGCGTCACTAGGCAGTTCCTGCACAATTGACGATATAAGAAGCCGCAACGGCTGACTGATTCCCTCGGCGGTGGATGCAAACGCGCGGTTTCGCAGGGAGCTAATCTCCCTTGGTAGGAAGCCGATACCAATAACCAGGGCCGCCGCGCCAACCACTAGCTTCCAATATCTGTTCCGAGTCCAGAGATCGTGTAGAGCAACAGCCATCAGCAGAAAAATCCACGGAAGCACCACCCACACGAACCGGTCCGGAGTATACGGCCAGACCGTTACTACGCTCGCATACAACCCAAGCGTAACGATCAACGCCGGCAGTACGCGAAACGTTCTCGCCGCACCCCACACGATCAGCAATGAAACACACACGGCGGCAAGTGCCCACAGAGGCGTGGGGAGGGCTGGCAACAACAATCGTGCGATCGGACTGAAAACTTGAAGACTTGCTCCACCAATGAACTGAATCAATCCCATCCCGCCCGAACCCTCTGAGTACGTACCGTACACCGAGGTCAGGCGCGGATCGAGTTCTCCAGAGTGGACGAGTAACCAGATTATCCACGGGAGAATCACGACAGTACCGGCTGCCAGCGAGACAAGACTCGAGCGGCGAGCACCACGGTACCAGAGCGAAATTGCAATGCCTAGTAGCCCGGCGAGCCCAAGGCTCCGCGTGAGAGTGGCCAATCCAGCTAGCAGCCCTGCGGCAACCGCACGCTTCGTGGTGGCCTCACCTCCGTCGGCAATCAACAGAGAGCCGGAAAACAAGATGAGAAACAACGGCTCCGAGAATCGTACACCCACAATTGCCAGCAACGGGAAGGCGGCAAACGCCGCAACTAGGACGAGGCCGACGGAAAGTCCGGGTAGGGACAATCTCGCAACTGATCGAGCAATGACGAAAGCAGACAGCCCATAGACCGCGGAGTCGAAGAGAGAGAAAAGCGCGAGGTTCGCCGGGAACGACGGCCAGACACGCCACAAGAAACTCAAAACGTACGGGTAGAGAAACGGATAGCGGACTCCAGCCGGGTCCCCGGGAAGATGGCCGTACCTAAATCCCTCACCCTCGGCGAGAGACCTGGCGAGCGACAGATATATACCGTCGTCGTAGAAGACTCCGGCAAGGGCATCGGTCTGTGCCCAGAGTGCAATCGCGAAAACAACTAAGCCAAGTAGTCCCGGCCAAAGTCGCCGGACATCCTGCCAGATCGTTATTCGCATTGCAGATCCGCTATGCGCCGCTCAATCCTCAATGTGTCATTCAGCCCCGGATGTAGCTGCGCCGCACGCTCCATCGAGCGTAAGGCCTCTGGACAGTATCCAGCGTGAGCGGCTGCATCGGCAGTGAGATACCAGTACTGCCAGACACCGGGGAAACGCCACGTCAATTGACGGCGCAGTGTCATCGCTTTCAGATGTGTACCGCGCATGGACGCGATCTCCGCCAACAGAACCACAATTCGATGGTCCCTTCCGTGGAGATCAACGGCGGCGTTCGCCACTAACTCGGCAGAGTCTGGTTCACTCGCCCGAATGAAATTGCTCACGGAGTTCACGGCGTCATCCAATCTCGTAGGATCGATGCGAAACGAAGCAGCGTAGAACTGGCCGGCTTCAAGCCACCGTTCATCCTCTTCGAAGTAACTGGCCAGGTCGCTCCAGGCGTTCGAGAACAGAGGGTACGTGCCGATCGCCTGCCGCATGAGCTGCTCACCCCTTTCGCGATCGCCGGCATCGTATGCCAGGGCGCCGGCTACCCATATGCCTCTAAAGGATCCGGGGGCATCTCTTACCAGTTGCGGGAAGAACACCGACGCATTCTTCCATACGGGGATGCGGTGGAGAGATCGGGCGAGACCAGCCCCAACAACTAATGCCACGACTGCCACCGATGCCCGCAGTCTCCTTGCCGAGGCCTGGGTCACTAGCCATCCGACCACTATCACAAATCCCACCGATGGCAGGTACATAGAGCGCTCCGCAAGCAGCACACCGCTTGGCACCAAGACGTTCGATATGACCAGCAATGATCCTCCCATCCAGAGCAACCCGAACGTGACCTCGGGAAACCTCCTCGATGCCCGCACTCCGCCAATGAACGCGAGCAACAGAATTACCACACCAAGGAGCAACTTTAGGGATAGTTCTGGCTCGCCGGAGAGGAAGTTGGGGGAGTAGTCCGCCGAAAGGTGTAGCGGAAACAGCAACAGTCTGGCCCATTCAAATACTACCGGCGTCATCACTGTTACTCTGTCAACGAATCCAAGAGTGAAAACACCAGGCCCCGGATGGTCGCCTGCAAAGTCACCTAGAATGAGCGACCTGAGTAACATCCACTCGGCGGCAACAACGAATGTGGCGATCAGCAGCGTTGCGTGACTTCGAACGCGCGAGGTTACGGCAACACCAGATCGCCGCGCCTCCACCCAATCGACAACCAGCAGCAGTGCTGGTGCGCCGAGAGCTGACTCTTTTGAACCAAAGGCCAGCAGCAGGCACGCCAGCACTCCGAACGACGTTAGCCATCGAATCAGGTTGGTAGTAGCGCGTACAGCAAGGCTTCCATCGATGCGGTAGAGAAGCGCGGCCGACACTACGAACAGGGTGGCCATTACGTCGGCCCTTCCGACCACATAGGAAACAGCTTCAACGTGCACGGGGTGGACGGCAAAGACCAGTGCCGCGGCGACCGCGCCGACTCTGGGCAACACAGTACCACAAAGAACTAACACCAGGACTGAAGTCACCGCGTGCAAAAATACGTTGACTAGGTGAAAGTACCTGGGATCACCGTTGCTGACGGACCAGTCAAGCGCAAACGAGAGCTGCGTTACGGGCCTATATAGCGCGTCTGGCCACCAAGAGTCGGTCACAATAGACGCGAAGTTGCGCACCGAGTGAAGCTGCGTATTCCCCACGATGATGTGAACGTCGTCGTACACGAATTCGTGGCCGGCGCTGGTTGCGAACACCCCGACGGCCACTAACGCCACGATTACCCCGATACCGACCGCAGGTCTCACTGACTCATCCGCACATTGTCATATCGGCTCGACAGGTTCGTCTAATCGCGACTTCCCTCCCGTACCAGTTGCATGACCGGCATTGCGTTCGGATCGCTGGGAGGAGTGACAAGCCGCCAGACGGGCCACCCGGAGTAACGCTCCAACAACTCGACGTTCTGCTCAAACCGGTCACGTGCCCAGACGATGCCTTCGGCGAGGTTGATCTCATTGCGCCAGCCGAGAGTTGGGTAAACTGTGAACCCCTCGAAGTCTCTGCGTAGTTCCAGCGCGCATTCCTCCGAGAGCGGCTGGTCAGGCCACAGCTTGAGCGTCGGATCAGGTGCACCCGGCACCTGGGGAGCGGCGACCGGGTTCTCCCGGACGAGCACCTCGAGCGCCACCGTGATCTCTTGCCGTGACTGCGTCGATCGGATCTCGTTTTCGGCGAACTCATGCAACTGGCACGCATCCAATGTCCTATACGCGTTCTCAATGAGGCTGTACGGAGCCCCCAAGCTCCACAGCTTGCTTATCGTTCTGCTGCCCCAACTGACCGGAACCAGCACCAGAGCCTGAGAGACTGCCTGTTGCTCGAGTGTCTTTTCGGGGTGGAGCTTCAGGCGCGGTAAGGAGTCACGGTAGAACGCGAACCTAACCGGGAAAACCCCCACTGCACCCCAGACCAACACGACTGCAGCCAATGCCGCTGCCGCGACATCCCAGCGGAGAAGGTGCGAGGATTTCAAGCGAGCGCGCACCCAGAGCCAGCGCCACGCTAATGCAGTACCGATCACGCCCCACGGAGCCATCGCATAGTAGAACCTGGGACCCGGGTGGAAACCCGAGTGCCAGTAGAAAAAGTACAGGAGCGGGGTTGTGACAACGCCCAGGCCGACTATCAGATCACTGCGGCGTCCGTGACGCGAGGCGAAGGCCCACAAACCGAGCGGCAGCAGGGCGGGAATGGGCCATTCATAAAAATAGATGTGCAGCCGCCGAACTGCGGCAGACAAGTTCCCCAGCGCGATAAGAGGCGTAAACGGGTGCCCATAGGGATCTGTGTGAAATCCGATACCGTGCGCGGATCCCCACATAGTCGTGTATCCCAGAGCGAGTGGATGCCCTAGTGTGACAGAGTTAAGGACTCCAAACGCCACTATGAGGGGCAGCCCCCCAATCACCATGAAACCAAGTTTTCTCCAGTGCCGGTGCATGGCCACCCACGCCATCACCGGGACGGCCGCCCCAATTGCGTCCAGAGGACGGGTCACTGCGACAACAGAGAGAGCGAAGCCCGCCAAAAGGAAGTGACGCCGACGTGGGAGCTTGGGAGCGAACAGCGCCGCCCAGGCCAGAAGGGAGAAAGCCACAGCACTCACGTGGTTCATATAGGTCGCGGACATGAACACCACCCAAGCCGCCGAGGCCCATAGCAGCGCGGCCACCGTCGCCGTCTTGATACCGTAGAGACCGCGCGCTACAAAGTAAATGAGTATCGTGCTCAGACCGCCGAGCAAAGGATTGACCAACCATTCAAGGTCGAGCAGATATCCGACCGCCAGTAGCAGGCTCTGCCCGGGCGGGTACTGGGAGATCCAACCGGCGTCGGAGAGGAAGGTGTGGGTGAGCAGGAAGAACTCCGCCGGCTCTGGCGCCGGAGCCGCGATTCTACCCGCAGCGAAGATCTTGGCGTGGAACAGTTGTGCCATTTCATCTACGAGCTGCGGGCTGCGGGCGAACACCGCACTCGCGACCACGGCGGCGGCGATGGTCAAGGCAACCGCAAGGAAGAGTACCACCTTCACACCGTAGAATCCCGGCCAGTTCGGAGCGCGGAACCTGATGCTCAACCGACCACACAGCAGCGCGACAATGAGTACCACCGCTACACCAATTGCCGAGCTCGATGTATAGTCCCGCCAAGCCGGGCCCGTATCACGCGCCCCAACCCACTGTGCGATCGGTAAAAGGGGAACAAACAGGAGCAGTGTTCCCAAGGCATACCACACCCAGCGAGTTAAGCTCTTTCCCGCGCCTTTAATTCGCATGTGAAAGCAACTAAAGAATCACAAGGGCCGCCTACACGTAGCCGTACTTGCGTTGCCATAGAGGGTCAGCGCATTCACAATCGCGCGCTGTACTCTCGGGGCTTTGGCCTTTCCACTCGATGTCCAGCTCGTCGAGGACGACGCGCTCGTCAATGCGGTGACCGCCACAACTCGATAGCACAACCTTACGAATTCGCCAAATCAGAATCGGTACACTACGTGATCGCTCAACCACCCGCGCTTCCGGCTTCCATTAGCTGCAGCACCGGAAGCGCGTTAGGTGCGTCCGTTGGGGGCGCGTAGCGCCAAATCGCCCAGCCGGGATATTTCTGCAACAACTCGTCGTTCTCTTCGAATCGGTCCCGTGCGAAAACAATTCCGTCGTTCAGTTCAACGTCGTTGCGCCATGCTAGATTGGGATAAAGCGTGAAACCTTCGAAATCTCTCTGTAACTGCACCTCACACGACGGTGAAAAGAACTGGCCTTCATGTATCTTGAGCGTTGGATCCGGAAAACCCGGCACTGCGACGGCCGCTACCGGATACTCGCCCATTAGCGCCTCCAAATCCCTGCTGATCTCCGTCGGGGACTGCAAAAGGCGCGCGTCATCTTCTGCAAACTCATGCAGCGTGCATGCGTCCAGCCAGCGGTACGCTCGTTCCACCAAACCCGGGATCACGCCCAAGCCCCACAGCTTCGCTATCGTCCGGCTGCCCCAGCTGACCGGAACGAGTACCACTGCCTGCGTAACTCCCAGTCCTCTCAATTCTTGTTCTGGATGGAGTTTCAGGCTGGGCAAAGCATCGCGGTATATCGCATACCGTATCGGGAACACAACCACCGCACCCCAAATCAACACCGTAATGGCGCCCGCAGCGCTGGCCACGTCCCACCGGACCAGCCTGTGCGACGCCGCACGAGCGCGTTCCCATAACCACAGCCACGCCAGCGCCGTGCCGATAACCACCCACGGCACGAGCGCATAATAGAATCTGGGTCCTAGGAAAAAACCTGAATGCCAGTAGAAAAAATAAAGGAACGGGGTGATAAGAATACCCGAACCCACGACTAGGTCGCTGACGCTTTTCCGCCGCGGAACGAGAGCCCACAGCCCGAGCGGAAGCAGCGCGGGGATCGGCCACTCAAACAGATAAATATGCAACCGCCGTACGGCCGTAGACAGGTTCGCGAGAGCTACCAGAGGAGTAAACGGCTCCCCGTACGGATCAGTGTAAAATCCTAGAGCATGCGACGCGCCAAAGAGTCGAGTATAGCCCAGGGTGAACAGAGTGCCGTATGCGGCCTGGTTCACCGCCGCCCATGCTAGCATTACCGGCATGCCAGCAACTGCCATCCAGGGCAGCTTCTTCCACAACTGAGGGCGGGCGGCTACCCACACGAGGATGGGAACGGCAGCAGCGACTGCATCTAGAGGCCGCGAGGCCGCTGCGAGTGAAAGCGCGAACCCGGCTAAGATGAAATGTCTGAGCCGAGGCGTCTGTGGAGCGAATAACGCGGCCCATGCGCCAAGGGAAAAGAAAGCACTGCTTACGTGACTCACGTACGTACCTGACATTATGACTACCCAACCTGCCGTCGCCCAAAGCAACGCGCTTACGGTCGCGGTCCTAACTCCGTAAAGGCCGCGCGCCGTCAGGTAGACGAGTACAGTACTGAGACCGCCGAGTACGGGGTTTACAAGCCACTCCGATCTCAGCAAGAACCCGACGGCCAGCAGGGCGCTTTGTACGGGAGGATAGTGCGAGACCCATCCCTGTTCGTTCACGAAAGTCCATGTGATCAAGAAAAACCCTGCCGGATCCGGAGGCGGGGCGACAACTCTGCCCGACGAGAATGTCTTGGCCGTGAACAGTAGCGCCATCTCGTCAACGAGCTGAGGATTCCGGGCGAAAGCCTCATTCATCACGAACACCGACGCCAGCGTTAGACCTATTCCCAGCGCGACGGCAACCTTCCAGCCGTAAACACCGCGCCACGCGGGCGCTTTCAAAGGTGTGCTCACACGCCCAGCAAGAACCGCAATAGTTATCACCACCGTGATACCTAGTGCCCATCCCGACAGATATCCGGCCCAGTCCGGACCGGGGTCCCCGGCTCCAATCCAAGCGGCGACGGGGAACGCCGGGACGGCCAGGATCACAGCCCCGACAGCGTACCACACCCAGTTATTGATCGTTTTTAGCAATTGTCTCATTGCGACGGGAGAGGATGTTGAAGCGCACCAGATGCCAGAGAGCGGCTACACCATCTCGCCAGTCGATCTTCTTACCCTCGGCGTAAGTGCGTCCGCTGTAACTGATCGGAATTTCCCAGATGCGGGCCTCGGCCTGAGCGAGCCGGGCGGTTACTTCGATTTCAAAGCCGAACCTGTTCGACACGAGGTGCAGCGACTGCAGCACTTCCGCGCGGACCATCTTGTAGCAGGTTTCCACGTCGGTGAGATTGAGATCCGTCAGCATGTTAGACAGCAGAGTGATGAACCTGTTTCCCAACGAGTGCCAGAAATACAGCACCCTTCGAGGACCACCGTGAAACCGTGATCCGTAGGTTGCGTCTGCATCGCCTCTGATGATAGGATCAAGAAGATGTGGGAACTCATGGGGATCGTACTCCAGGTCCGCATCCTGGACGACTATGACGTCTCCGGTTGCGCTTTGGATTCCGCGGCGCAGAGCAGCCCCTTTCCCCAGATTGCGCTCCTGATGAAATACCTTATCCAGCAGCCCCTCTGCGAGTAATCCATCCAGCACCGAATCGGACCCGTCCGTAGATCCATCGTTGACCGCGATCACCTCCAGTTTAAGGGGAACCTCCCGCACCTTGTTAACAATCGCTCTAACCGTCGTTGCTTCGTTGTAGACCGGAATGATCACCGACAGAAGGAGATCACTGAATCCTTTGAGTTGATGCGTCACTGCTTTTCACCTACTGCAATTACGGACTGACCAACTCTCCATGGAATAAGTCGTTCCTGCCGAAACACCGGCACCAATGAGTCGTACAGCTTGAGTACCTTCACTGGAATCACTTTCTTTTTCAGAACTCTCCCCGTAAACCACCAGCCCAACATGCTACCCATGTTAAAGTATTCAAGATGAACGACTCGGAACCCGGTTTCAGCAAGAACCGTACGGAGCGAACGTTTGGTGTATCGCCGAAAATGAGAAAGAGCAGCGTCCAGCGTTCCGAACAACCACTGAAAAGCGGGCACGAGGAGTACTAGTCGTCCGTCTTTTTCCAACAGCGATCGCATGGACGAAAGCGCGGCCCGGTCGTCCTCAATGTGCTCCAAGACGTTCACACAAAGTATCGACTGAAATCGGTCGCCAGTCAGCGTGGAGGGGACCTCGGGCAATATCATTTTCTCGAAGCGCACACCGCCTAGCTCGCCAAACTTGTCGCGGAGCAGTTCAAGGTATGCGTCATCAATATCAGTCAGCACGACTCGTTCGCGTTCCACAAAGAACTGAGACAAGTTGCCTATACCAGAACCCACCTCCAGCACTGAATTCCCAAGCCAGGAATCAAACCTGCTGTACATCCAACGATTGAACGCGGGAGCGTCCGTCAGTCTTTCGAGCGTCGTGGCGCCAAGAGCGTCCTCCACCCGGATATCAATCAGCGGAGTCGTCGCCAAAGCGCGACAGCTTACGATAGAGCGTTGACGGATCAATGCCGAGAACCTCGGCGGCCCGGGTCTTGTTACCGCTCTCGCGCTGAAGTACCCACATTATGTACGCTTGCTCGACCGACTCTAGCGTTGGGTTATCTAACGGCCGATCGGACACAAACTGCTGCGACTTTCCGGCAGTGATGCGCTTCGGCAGCGCTGATACAGCTAGTTCGTCCTCCTTAGCTAGCACGACGGCGTGTTCAAGAGCGTTTTCCAACTCCCGGACGTTGCCGGGCCAGTCGTAGCTGACAATCGCTTCAAGGGTTTCCTGCGCCAGCATTTTGGGACTCTCGTCTCGGCTCGCCGCAATCTTCTGCAGAGAAGCATCGACTAGCAGTGGGATATCCTCTGGGCGCTCGCTCAGCTTTGGCAGATGTATCGCAATGACATTGATTCGATAGAAGAGATCAGAGCGAAAACTGCCCCTTCTGATTTCTTCCTCTAGATCCCGGTTGGTAGCCGCGATGATACGCACGTCGACGGGGATCGGTTCGGTTCCTCCGACCGGCAGCACCTCCCGTTCCTGCAGTACGCGCAACAACTTCACTTGCGTCGCCGGTGTCGTCTCGCCGATTTCATCGAGGAAGAAGGTGCCACCGCGAGCGGCCGCAAACAGGCCCTGTTTGTCCCGCACGGCCCCGGTGAAAGAGCCCTTTAGGTGGCCAAACAATTCGGATTCCAGCAAGCTTTCTGGAAGGGCGCCGCAGTTGATCGAAAAGAAAGAGCCTTCGCTTCTTTGCGACAGCTCGTGGATGTACCGTGCAATAACTTCTTTCCCCGTACCGCTGGCACCTTGAAGTAGCACGGTGGATTCCGTGGGAGCCACCTGCCCTGCAAGTTTCATGACATCGAGAAACGGCTTCGACTTCCCGATGGGTTTGACGCTTACGGACCTTTCGCGCCGCCTTATTTCACTTTTGAGCTGTTTGTTCTCTGAGCGTAACCTGCGGTATTCGAGCGCGCGATTACAGATCGCGATCAGGTCGTCGTTTGAAAAAGGTTTCTGGATATAGTAGAAGGCACCCTGGTTAACCGCCTGGATTGCGCTCTGAAGCGTAGCCTGCGCCGTCATCAAGATCACGGGTGTTTCAGGATCTTGTTCGCGCGCTGACTCCAGAACGTCTAAACCGGTCACCTGAGGCATCCGGATATCGGTAAGCACGATATCCGGCGCTACCGTAGAGATCGCCGCGAGCCCGGCCTTGCCTCCCTGGGCGGTTTCAACCTGATATCCTGAATTCCTGAGAAGGATCTTGAGCGTATCTAGAATCCCGGCCTCGTCATCGATCACCAGGATCGTGGGGTTTAGCTGATTCATGCCGCTTTCCCCGTGTTTCCGGACGACGGGAGTACAACAGTGAAGACGGTTCCCACACCTTGGTTTGATTCCACGTACACAACGCCCTGATGCGCATCAACGGCTCGCTGCACGATGGCGAGGCCGAGACCTGTGCCGCCGACCCTTCCTGTCACGAATGGTTCAAAGAGACGGTTTAGTAGATCACTAGGTATCCCGGGTCCGGTATCGGACACCATTATGACGGCCGGTCCCTCGAAGGTAATTCCTCCGGGAATGTCACCGGGTTGTCCATGTCTTACCGTCACCGTTACTTTACCTCCTTCGCCGGCGGCCTGAATCGCGTTGAGCACGAGATTGAACACGATGCTATGAATGAGATCCTCGTCTCCGTTTATCTCGACATCGTCACCTTCTATTGTAACCTGGGATCCGGAGCGGCAGTCGGGATGTTCTCCCGCCATCCTCGCCGCTTCCGTTACCACGGTCAGTAAGTTCAAACTGACACGCTGAGTAACCCTTACTCTCGCAAAATCGAGAAACTCGGACAGCAAACCGCTCAGCCGATCACTTTCTCTCACCACCAGTTGGGTAAGAAATTTCTCATCCTCCCCAGTTTGCATCGATCGCGACAACTGCTCGACCGAAGAGCGAATCGAGGCGAGTGGGTTCTTGATCTCGTGTGCAAGCGAAGCCGACATTTCAGCCACGGCCTCTAGCCGTTCGTTCCTGAGTTTGAGGTCCTCAATGCGCTTGGATTCCGAGATGTCCGTGAAGATGGCGGACACATTACCCTCGCCGACGTTGATGCTCGTTGTCGTAAGACCGAAGGGAAAAACATCATCCCCCCGCTTGATCTCTGCTTCGAAGCGTCGTACACTCATCCCGTCGCGCTGAGTTAGGGAAAGTACGCGCGCCATTTCCGGAGCAACTTCGGCGAGCAAATCGTTTACTGATTCGCCAATCGCAGCTTCCGCATCAAGTCCAAGCAACTGCTCCGCCACCGGATTGAGGTAGGACAGCTTGCCGCTTCCGTCCATCGTGAGAATGCCACTGCGTAGGTTGTCGAGTATATCACTTGCCTCGAGCCGGAGTCTCTCGACCTCCTCTTCTAGTATCTGCCGTTCTGAAGCGACGGCGCGGACCTTGCTGGCAATCCAACCCGCAGCAAGCGAAACAAGCACGAACAGCGCTAGCTGGAGCCACAGCGCCACAGAAAGGTCCGGCGGGTTGAACCAAAAGATCACGGCGAAGTAGAGGACTCCTGCCAGTAGCGTGATCAAGAGACTAGAAGCGAACGGGAAGAGGAGGGAGCTCAGCGATATCACAAGGATATACAGAGGGGCGAAGTTGCTCGTAAAACCGCCGGTTACGTGCACCACGGCGGTAACCAACGCGAGATCGAAGAGAGTCTGGACATAGAGGAACGTCTGGCCTGGCGCGACTCGCCTTACCTCCGTGTACCAAGCCGATACGGCACTCACGCTTACGCTGAGCACGGCGGCAGACGCCACCATGACGAGTATGCCCGGTTCGACTTCCTTGAAGTAGAAGGCTGCCGCTACGTAGATACCGATCGCCACACATACGCGACCTATATAGGCAAGGCGAAGCAATGCCCTGACGTCGGGCATTGAAGTGCCTATTAGCCTAGTTATGGTAACCGCCAGAGGAGTTCATTGTACGACCAAGTATCGGGACCGGTCTCGCAAAATGCAATACCGCCACGTTGCTCCCATAGCAAGCTCACTATCTGCAGACCAGAAACGAAACGGCCCCGCCACGGGACGGGGCCGGTACCAAAGTCTGGTTAGTTGCGGCGGTACTACTGCACGGCGTTCATCATATCGAAGATCGGCAGATACATGGCAACGATCATCCCGCCGACCACCGTACCGAGGACCACGATCATGACCGGTTCCATGAGCGAAAGCAAGGCACTTACGGCCGTGTCAACTTCGTCGTCATAGAAGTCGGCAATCTTCGTGAGCATTTCGTCGAGCCCTCCAGTAGCTTCGCCCACCGCAATCATCGACGTGACCATCGGCGGGAAAACAGCTGACCTTTCCAGCGGCCCGGCAATCGTTTCACCACCGGCAATGGAGCCTCGAGACTCCATGACCGCGTCGTGAATCACCCTGTTACCAGCCGTCTTTGCCGTGATCTCGAGACCGTCGAGAATTGAGACGCCTGCAGAAATAAGTGTACCGAGAGTTCGTGTGAAGCGCGACACGGCAGACTTTCTAAGCATATCGCCGAGAACAGGGATGTTTAGCAACACTCTGTCGAGAAACAGCCGCCCGCCTGATGTGGTGTACATCCATTTGATGATGAAGAAGATGGCCACACCACCTCCTCCTATAGCCCACCAGAACCCCTGGAGAATGTCACTCATCCCGATAACTATCCTCGTGGGTAACGGCAGAATCATATCCACGCTGGCAAACATCTGTTGGAACACCGGAATCACGAAGAGGAGAAGTACCACGATTGCAATAGAGGCTACCGAGAAGATCACTATGGGGTAGATCATCGCCCCTTTCACCTTTCGAATGATGGCGTCGTTCTTCTCGAGGAACGTCGAGAGTCTCAACAGAATCGTGTCGAGGATACCACCCGCCTCACCCGCTGCGACCATGTTGACAAACAGTTCCGCGAACGTTTTCGGATGTTTGGAAAGAGCGTCGGCAAGAGTGTTTCCGCTCTCTACATCATACACCACTTGTCTGGTAGTCTCGGCAAGCACCTTGTTGTCGGTCTGCTTGGCAAGAATATCGAGAGCCTGTACCAGGGGCAGACCGGCATTGATCATCGTTGCGAACTGGCGCGTGAAAATGACGACGTCGCGAGTCGGGACTTTGCCACCAGCCTTGGCTTTCTTGGCCTCGCGGACGCGCACCACCTGCATCTTCTGGTTCCGTAGGTGCTGGACCACATCCTCTTTGGAAGGGAGATCGATCGTGGCGGTCTTTTCATCACCCGTCAAAGTCCTGGCTGTATACTCCCAAGTGGGCATCTAGGTAGACTCCTCGATTATTTCTTTCCCGCCATCGCCGGGGCCTCGCCCGGGATCGGTTCACCGACCATGCGGAGAAATTCGTTCTGATCCGAGCTCACTCTAAGGCATTCTTCCAGTGAAACCTCACGGGACATGTAAAGCTGGTAGAGCGAGTCGGCAAGAGCCTGCATACCATACTTCTTCCCCGCCTGTATCGCGTTCATGATTTGGTGCACCTTATCATCTCTAATCAGCGCTCGCACCGCGGGGGTCGCAACGAGTATTTCAGTTGCCATCGCTCTGCCTGAACCAGACGCCTTCTGCACTAGAACCTGAGTCAACACACCTTCCATGACGAAAGCCAGCTGGGTCCTGATCTGTGATTGCTGGTGAGCCGGGAACACATCAATAATCCTGTTGACGGTCTCGGCTGCGGAGTTGGTGTGGAGCGTGGCGAAGGCGAGGTGACCCGTTTCAGCGATAGTAAGAGCAGCGGAGATCGTTTCCAAGTCACGAAGCTCCCCAATGAGCACGACATCGGGATCCTGTCGCAAACAGTATTTCAGAGCGGTCTGGAACGATTTGGTGTCACTGCCAATCTCACGTTGATTTACGATACAGTTCTGGTGCTTATGAACGAACTCGATCGGATCCTCTATCGTAATAATGTGCGCCTTGCGCTTCTTGTTGATCCTGTCGATCATCGCGGCCAACGTCGTCGTCTTCCCTGACCCCGTAGGCCCGGTCACAAGTACCAGTCCCCGAGGTTTGTCCGACAGCTTCGCCAGTATCGGGGGCAACCCAAGCTCGTCGAATGTTTTCACATCCGTGGGAATCTGTCGCATCACGATTGCGACACAGCCGCGCTGCTTGAAGCAATTCCCCCTGAACCGAGCCAGGTTCTGTATCCCGAACGAGAAATCCAGCTCGTCATCGACTTCGAATCGCTTCTTCTGGTTCTCTGTCAGAACAGAGTACGCCATCTGAAGCGTATCCTTGGGCGTCATCACATAGGACGAGCTGGAGTCCGTGATGTCGCCGTCGATTCTAAACTTGGGACTTTGAGACGCAGTTATGTGCAGATCAGAAGCTCCTTTCTGCACCATCTCCTCGAGCAGTTCCCTAAGTTTCGGGGGTTGTGGCCCACCCGCAGCCTGCTCTTGTCCCGCTTGCTCCATCTTTGCTCCCCTTTATCTGCCCTTATTGAGCGGCAGTTTCCTTGAGCACTTCCTCGAGAGAAGTAATCCCGGCCGCGACTTTCGCCATCCCATCCGTGCGCAGAGTAATCATCCCTTCCTCTACGGCCAGATCCCTGATCTCGTCAGTGGAACCGCCCCTGAGAATAAGATGCCGCAGCGCCGGACTGATCGCCATCACCTCGTACAGGCCAGCCCTACCCTTATAGCCGGTTCCGGAGCAGCTATCACAGCCAGTACCTTGGTAGAAAGCCGCCTGAATTTCCTCATCGCTAAGACCACTAGTCTTAAGCTCTTTGGGATCGTACTTCTTTTCCGTCTTACAGTCTTTGCAGATCCTCCTGACGAGTCGTTGTGCCACGATCAAGTTGGTTGCGCTCGCGACGTTGAACGGCTCAATCCCCATGTCAATCATACGGGTAATCGTAGACGGTGCGTCATTAGTATGGAGAGTCGAAAGCACCAGGTGACCAGTCAGAGCAGCTTTGATAGCGATCCCGCCCGTCTCGATGTCGCGAATCTCACCGACCATGATGATATTGGGGTCCTGACGCAGGAAGGCTTTCAGGGCTGCCGCGAACGTCATCCCGATTTCGTTACGAACGAGCACCTGATTGATACCGTAGATGTTGTACTCAACGGGATCTTCCGCCGTCATGATGTTCACGTCGATGTTATTCACCTGCGACAGACACGAATAGAGAGTCGTCGTTTTTCCCGATCCCGTGGGACCGGTTACCAGTACCATACCAAATGGATTTGCGATCGCGGAAAGAAGGTCCCGCTCGGCCTTAGGTGCGAAACCGAATGTCTTGAGATCGAGCGTGAGGTTACCCTTATCGAGGATACGCAACACGATCTTCTCACCAAAGATCACCGGCAGCGTCGAAACACGAAAGTCGATTACGCGGTTACCCATCTTGAGCTTGATTCGGCCATCCTGGGGTACGCGCCGCTCAGCAATGTTGAGAGCAGACATGATCTTTACTCTGGAGGTCAGAGCGGCCTTGAGCTTCACGGGCGGCTTCATGACCTCCATAAGAGCTCCGTCGAGACGATAACGAACTCTGATTTCGTGTTCGAAAGGCTCTATGTGAACGTCGCTGACACCCCGCTTCACCGCCTCCGTCAGAATCGCGTTGATCAGTTTGACTACCGGTGCATCATCGCCCAAGTCGACGTTCTCATCGTCATCTTCCGCTTCTTCAACGATTTCGAGATCGTCGCCTTCCTCAATATCCTTGAGGAGCGACTCGAGCTGAGCTGCGGTCTGCTCATAATACTTCTCGATCTGTTGCTTCAGCGTGTACTCACCGGCGATGACCGGGAAGATGTCGTACCGGGTAATGAACTTGAGGTCATCCAGAGTCGCTCCGTCCGAGGGATCCGCCATCGCAAGAGTCAGCATCCGTCCCTCGCGTTTGAGCGGTAGCACGCAGTGCTTCACCGCTACATCTGGCGGAACGAGCTTTAGGATAGCCGGATCTACCTCGAATCGACTCAGGTCGACCGCCGGCATTCGATACTGCTTGGCCAGCATTTTGGTAATCTCTATTTCCTTAATGATCCCCATCTTCACGAGGCAATAACCCAACCTCGCACCGCTGCTACGCTGTTCGGCGAGGGCTTCATCGAGTTGCTGTTTAGTTATCAGACCCTCTCGAACGAGGATGTCGCCTAGCCGTACAGAGCTAGCTGCTGCAGTCGCCATAACACATCATGGGAAGGAGGTGGAAAAAAGGTCTCAAGTTCTTGTCAACTAATCATTTTGATAAGCTACCGAGCGGCCAAAATGTGTCAAGGTACCCTGACCCGCCCTCTAAGCCGATCCAACGTCGCGGGACCGATACCGGACACTAAGAGTAATTCATTGATACTCTTGAAGTTACCATTCAGCCTTCGGTACCGTAAGATTGCCCGAGCTTTGCCCGGACCGATACCGGGCAGCGTGACCAGCTCTGCTTCAGTAGCAACGTTAATTCTTACCTGCGACCCGTCGTCGCGCTGTGATCCAGGTCGCATTCGTATGGGGCGGGCGCTGAATCGGATGTGAGGTCTGAGCGATTCGAGCAGCCGGGGTCCAATCCCGGACACTTCGTCCAAAGCGTCAACCGATCCGAACGGCCCGTTCGCCTCTCTATGTGAGACGATCCTCGTTGCGAGGGCCGATCCGATCCCTGGAAGCCGCGTGAGCTCAATCGCTGGAGCGCGATCTACGTCTATTCGCTCTGTGTCGGCCAACGGACGTGCAAGTCGAGCCGCCTGGGCCGCGACTGAGTCCAGAGATGGCCTACTTTCCGGACCGAGGCGGAACCCGATCTCGCCCGGGGCGCGTCCGGGCGAGACAGCCAGCTTGGCCACAAAACCAACGACAGCCAGTAAAAGCAGAACGCCGGCCGCCTTTCGATCATCTCTTCTCGCCATCCCCTCAATGTGCCACTGCGACGGGCGACGGCATTCATCATTTCGTTGCCGCCGCCAACTTACGAACGCATCAAGAGGGGCTTACTGGCGTAGCAGTGCCATTGCCACGTCACCGACTATCTGCAAGCTTTCCGCACTCACTTTGTCAATTGTGTCTTCCGTCGTATGCCAATAGGAATAGTCAATGTCGATAACATTGATCATTCTGATTCCGGCCTCGAGAAGGGGAACGTGGTCATCCATGATTGGACCGCGCAACGAGGGTACAAACGTTCGGCTATAGCCCATATCAGCCGCGGCGCGCCAAACCCGATCAACCACTTCGGGAGCACCACTGACCGAATTACCCTCCTGGTATATCTGCAAATCTATGTCACCGATCATATCGAAGAGAACTCCGAACAACGGCTGGTAGCCGGCCGGAAGATTCACCGCGAAGTACCGTGAACCGATCAAGACATCAACATCCTGAGAAAAATCTCCGTAATCCTCACCGTCGACAAAAACCAGATCGACACCCAGGCCAGGAGGGACCAGATCGAGCGCGTCGGCAACACCCAGCAACAGGGCTACGCCCGATCCGCCATCGTTTGCACCCGGGACGGGCAACATCTGGTGACCGATGTTGAGGCTCTTATCGGCTGTTGGGCGCGTATCCCAGTGCGCCATGAAGATAATTCTGTTCGGGTCGCCGGGGCGGAACCTGGCTATGAAGTTTCTCAACTCGAGGGTGTCCCCCTCGGCCGTGACGTGGAGAAAACTCTGGACTTCCACCGAGTCCGCCGTCAGCCGCAGGCGTTCCTCAATCCAGTTGCCGGTGTTGCGATGGCCGGGCGTGTTAGGCACTCGCACTCCGAACCGAGTTTGGACTGCCACGTACTCGTATGCGGCGGCACCGTTGAACTCTTGATTCTGGGGGCCTTTCGCCCCGCAGGCAGCGACCACCAGGCTCAGCAAGCCAATGTTGGGCTTCATTGGATCTGTCCCGCCGTGAAATTCACTTGAGCAAAAATAGTAAACACGGTCTGTGAAGTCTTGCTGGAGTTGTGTAGCTGCTCTGTTATCAACCGGCTGAAGCTCACGCCACCTCTTACTGTAGGTGAAAAGCCGGTATCTAGATTCACAGCTATCTGAGATCTGCGGCTGTCGGAAATCGCAAGACATTCGGGTTCGTCCCGCTTCAACAAACACACCGTCGATTTGTTGGTCGTAAACGAGACCGTCGCAAGTATGGGACTTGGCAGTCTTGCAACGGAGCGGGGAACACGCAAGCTAAAGCTTAGGCTTCCGAGCCAGCCCACCTGATCCGTTATTGTAAGATTTCCTGAGCTTAGGGCTTCTGAGCGGACTTGGCTGAATTGAGCTTGCGTCGTAATACCGCCCCCCCAAGTCAACGTAAGTGAGGGCGTCAGCGTGGTTGATTCCCTGCCGGTTTGGGCAAGTGAAACGCCTGCACCTGGGCCTCCACCCTCTCCACCCAAAGAGGCAAATCCCGGTTGCACCGTCGAAGTTTCATTCTTGCGATACGCGGCCCGTGCCGAAATACCAGAGAGAACTCTTCGGATTGATCCCCGTGGACTGAGCGTCCAATCAAACCTGAGAGACGGCCATTCGGTGTTACTCTGGCGGATCTGGATCTGAGCGTCTCCTCGTTTGGTGAAGGTCTCAGAAGTACCCCGGCGGTAATTGAGATTCACTCTCATGCCAAACGGCAAACGGGTGCCGCCCGTCACAGTCCACGTCTTGCTTTCCGTCGCGGACGTCGCAAGCACGCCGTTGTGGCTCCTAAATTCGTCCAGTTTCCCAAGCGCCAACTGATATCTGAGGCCAGTACGAAACGGTACTCTGTCAAACGCTGAGGTCCTTTGGATCAAGTAGGAGAGGTCCAGAGGGGCGACCCCTCTAACGAGAGCCGCAAGCGCACTCGAGTCGCCAAAGATACCACCGACAAGTCGTCTAAAGTCGAATCGCGAACCGAACTCTCGATTACGACTATTCCTCACTGACTCTGCCACCTTGAATCCACCGATCGAGTCGCCCGTTTCTCGGACCGGGTTTGGATTGTTCGGATCTCGATTGAAGCTGTACGTTGTCGCGACGATGATTCGCGGACTGAGCCAACTCGACACGACGGGACGGAGATTGACGTTGGTACTTAGCGTTCTGCTTCTTTCGAATCCCACCTCTGTACCCGCAAAATTCCTTCGCTCCGAGGCAAGCAGTCGACCGATGGTCGTCGAGTCTCCGTAATCTTGAAGATCTCTCAAACTGGAGTAGGATGCCCGCACATTGAAAGTAGACATCGGGCGAAGGTCAATCGAACTGGTATTCGTCCAGGTGTGATTGATGCTGCGCGTGGGGCGGATAACCGTATCGCGTGCAAGCGCCACCGGTACCCTAAACGACGTGCGCTCAGAGCGGTTGTTAGTGATCTGTGAAGTCACGGTGAACTGCACCGGGTTCCAGCGCAGCCTAGATGTCCTCAATGACTTACCGAACTCACTTCCCCTGATGAAACGGGGCATCAGATTCAACAACTTTAGCACAAAGCCGGGAGCTGCGCGAACGGTCTTGGCGTCTGCCAACCTGTTGTACCGGACACGGAGCTGACGATTGGACGCCTCCGCCTCGCTGAGCAATTGAACACTCTCCGACTCCTGAGCTAGCGCGAAAAGAGAGAACGGATCTAGCAAGTTCCTTGCCAAGAAGCTTTCCCCACGCCGCAGTCGCCGGAGTGACATCTGATAGGTCGAGGAACGTGAGTTTGGACTTCTCAGCCCACTTATTTCCTCACCCAACACGTCGCTACGGTTTAGAAAGAAAGGATTTTCCCGAGCATTCCGGATCTGGACCGAAATTGGAATGCTCATTCCCCACGAAACGGGCATCAGCTTGTCCACTCTAAAAGACGAAGAAAACCTACTCTCACGATTGCCGATGTAGTTGGGTGTTTCCCCCGGAAGCTGGAACCGGTCGTCCACACTGGTAAAAGAGTAATTGATCTCTGCAACGTCGGCGGCGGACAACTGAATATTGATGGCACTCGCCAGCCCGGCATCGCCGATTACGTCATCCAGCCTCATATCGTCCACCCACAATTCGGCCTGGTCCACAAAAGTTCCGTCGGAAACCCTCAATATCCCAACTGCAACTTCCGACACCCTCGCAAGATTTGGGGGGGAGACCCCTGGATTGTCGACGTGAACTATGTAGGGCCCGCTGCAGACGACGAACGCCGTCTCGTTACCTCCGCATTCAGCGGATCCGGAAGGCTGTTCGCCTCGCAGCCATCTGGACTCAGCTTCCGCACGCAGAGACAACCAACGCTGTATTTCGATTACTATCTCTGGTTCCCACGTGTCGGTGTTTACCGGGGTTCTATACATGTAGAAGTTGTCTTCGTCCCGGCCGACCTTGACGTAAAACTCGAAATCACCTTCTGCCCAGCCGGCACCGCGCCCTCTTGCCCATATTTTGAGCGTTCTATACCTCAGAAAATTCTTGTCCGCTTCATCGAAGAACCGCTGAAAGGCCTCCGCTCGCTCTCCGGTCCTAAGATCGGTGGCGAGCACCCGTAGAGATATCTCATTGATCTGAATGGACCCGAAGGCAAACCCCGTACCAGCCTGAGCGGCCTGATTCGTGACGCCGGGGGGTGAAGTGTAACCTAGATCCCTATTTTCGGTTGAAACGACGCTAACTACGACCCCGCCGTGAGCCTCCCCCCGGAGGCCAGCGATGCCAGCTATTGGCGTGCTTGCTCGCTTGAGCCAAGGAGCGCCAAGCAGGCGGAACCGCGCAAGCGCGATAAATAGATCTTTCTCCTCCACCGCAGCGGGAGCTACGAACGTGAGCCTGAATGACTCGATTTGACGCATGTTAGGCTGGCCAACCGGAACATTGTCCGCCTGGAACGAAATTCTGTACAACCTCCATCTCAGGGTCCCCCCACTGGCGCTCGGAATTGAGCCTCCATCCCGCACGTAGAACTGTTCGCCTCCGATCGGAAAGACATACCGAAAATAGTTC
>JACZUR010000098.1 GCA_022573095.1 Gemmatimonadota bacterium
GACATCTGTCTTGCAAGATCGTACGTCACGGTCCCATCGGCGATGGCACCCTCGATACCTCGCACTATCGACTCGGCTACGTCACCCCAGCCCATCTCCTCGAACATCATCACCCCCGACAGGATCACGCTGCCAGGATTCACCTTGTCCTGTCCCGCGTACTTAGGAGCTGTCCCATGAGTCGCTTCAAAAACGGCCACACCGTCTCCCATGTTGGCTCCCGGAGCCAAGCCAAGACCGCCCACCTGCGCGGCGCACGCGTCGGACAGGTAGTCTCCGTTTAGGTTGGACGTGGCAATAACCGAGTATTCATCGGGGCGAAGCAATAGCTGTTGGAACATGGCGTCGGCTATGCGATCCTTGATAACCACTTTGTCTCCGCTGCCACCAGAATCACTCTCCCTTACAGTCCGTCCGGAAAATCCTTCCTCGGCCGCTTCGTAGCCCCAATCCTTAAAGGCACCTTCCGTGAATTTCATGATGTTGCCTTTATGGACAAGAGTCACCGACTCACGGCCCCGATCCAGCGCGTAGCCTATGGCCCTGCAAACTAGCTTTTTCGAGTTGTATTCGCTCATCGGCTTTATGCCGATCGCGCTCGACTCGAGTATGTCGGCTCCGAGGTTGTCAACGAGAAAATCGCGCACCTTCCGCGCATCCGCACTGCCGGCCTGGTACTCGATTCCCGCATAGACATCCTCAAGGTTCTCCCGAAAGATCACCACATTGAGTCTGTCCGGTTCTTTCATTGGCGAAGGCACGCCGGCTAGATGGCGTACCGGTCGCACGCAGGCATAGAGTTTGAGGATTTGCCGTAGGGACACGTTGAGAGAGCGGATCCCACCTCCGATCGGAGTAGTGAGCGGACCTTTGATTGCTATGCGGTGGTCACGAATCGCTTCCAGGGTGGCTTCCGGCAACCACTCGCCGGTCGCTTCGTGGGCCTTCTCGCCTGCCAAGATCTCCTTCCAGACGACTCTGCGCTCGCCCCCCGAAACTTTCTCGACTGCGGCGTCAAAAACCCTCTGCGACGCACTCCATATGTCCGGCCCGATTCCGTCACCCTCTATGAAAGGAATTATTGGGTCGTTACCTACTGTGTATCCGTCTTCATCCCATTCGATCGTCGTACCTGTCATCTATCTCGTCTTCGCTGCTACCACGTTTCAAGCAGCCGGTAAGTACCATGAATCGGCCTTAACATACTCCATCACGTTGAGTGATTGACCCTTGTTCAGTCGCCTATACAGTAAGATGGGTATGGGATTACAGCAAGTTGAGGAACTTTACGATGCAGCAGAAGAGGAAGTTGCCTCGGGTGGTCTCAGAGCTACGTGTAGATGGTCCGCGGTCCCCACATGGCGTAGGGTTCGGAAGCCCATCCATCGGAAATACGACTCGACTAGTTGGTTGCGGCGTTCACTCCTGCCGATCGTTCTCAGATCCATTGCATACACATAGCCGTCGGGACCCGGATAGTGTAACGAACTCTCTCGAACAGGCAGCCCCATGCGTATGTAGTCCTCAGGGGTTCGCTGAAGGTCGGTAATCACTATCTCCCGATCAATCAAGATCACCGTACTCACCGCGACGCGGAGAATCGGGTGAACGCTGCTGTAGAATTGCCGCACGCGCCCGGTTTTGGCGTTCGTACTCGAAAGGTAGATGAGTGAGTATGCGCTAAACGCGATCGCCACCGGCAACGCCACCTTCGTCCCGATGAACTTTAGTCGCGCTTTACCGGTCAATTTCTTCGAGAACCATGCTCCGTAGACTGTGAGAACGGCTCCCGCCATCACTATCCCCAGTGCGAGCGACGTCCAGGTGCTCCAATCGTGTGAGTCGAACACGAATACAGATGCTCGGATGAGCAAGAAGAAAGGGAGCACTGCCAAGATGACCAGTTTTAGCGGTAGTAATAGGATCCGCGTTAGTGTAAGCCGCCGGCGACGACGTTTCTCGTGCTTGCCCTCGATTATATTGTCGATTGCGCCCTGGACGGCAGCAAATTCACTTAGCGTTTTATCAATGCTTGCGCGGAGTTCTTCACTGGCCATGTCAATTTACCCTACGTATTGGACGCCCTAGCGTGTCAAATCGTTCCTCACGACTGCAAAACGGCTCTGTAACAGTTACAATTATGAAATTCCACTTTATGACGGAGACCGCGTGAAGACCGGAGCAAAGATAGCGATCCTGCTGGTGTCGTTTCTGTTCGTGGGCTTTGTAATATTCGGGAGCATGACACGAGTCCAGGTAGAGTGTGAAGTGTGTATCGAGTTCGGTGGCCGAACCGACTGCCGCAGGGCGGCGGGTGTGACCGAAGATGAGGCGCGGCGCACGGCTCAGACGATGGCCTGCGGCATTCTAGCAGCGGGAATGGATCAGACTATTGCGTGCGGACGGGCGATACCCAAGTCGATACAGTGCACGGCGAATTGATGCTACGCGGATCGGGTAGGGACGGCCTCGGTACTGGGAAGATCCGGCGTAAAGTCCTCGCCGGGATTGATGAAGCGGTTGTATTCAACCGCATACTGGCGGTCGTGCAGTTCACGATAGCGGCCATCCCGAGCCATCAGCTGGTCGTGACTACCCCGTTCAACGATCTCTCCGGCCTCCAACACAATGATCTGATCGGCACTGCGGATGGTTGAAAGCCTGTGGGCTATTACGAAAGTCGTGCGCCCCCGGCGCAGAGAGTAGAGACCATCCTGTATCTGAGCCTCGCTCTCGCTATCCAGACTCGATGTCGCCTCGTCGAGAATGAGTATTCTTGGATCGGCGAGAATCGCGCGCGCAATTGCTACTCTTTGACGCTGCCCGCCCGATAGCTTCACGCCACGCTCGCCCACTATGGTGTCGTAACCGTCTGGAAACCTCTCTATGAACTCGTCGCAGTGCGCAACGGCGGCAACTTCTTTGATCTGATGCATCATAGCGGTGGGCGCGCCGAACTTGATGTTGTCCGCTATCGTGCCGTCGAAAAGAAAGTTGTCTTGCAGAACAATTCCCAGGTGAGACCGATAGTCTCGGATTCTCAAGGTTGTCAGATCCAATCCGTCGACGGTTATCGTACCAGACTTGGGTCGATTGAACGCTGCAACGAGCCCGATCAGAGTGCTCTTGCCGGAGCCGCTTGATCCCACGAGCGCGGTCGTTGTACCGCTGCGAGCATCGAACGACACGCCCTTGAGAACCGGAACGCCGGCTTCATACTCGAACCAGACATCGTCGAACTTGATATCACCACTTATCACCGGCAGCGACCGTTTGCTCTCGTCTTCTTCGCCTTCAGTGGCTATCTGCCGGATCTCTCTGATACGATCCAGTCCGGCGAACGCCTCGGAAATTTGCGTGCTGATCGACGCTATCTGAATCACCGGGCTCGCCACCAATCCGGTGAAGAGGATGTATGCAAAAAAGTCGCCGAGAGACATCGTTCCGTCTACAACGGAACGACCGCCCACCACTATCATCAGAACCCCAATTCCACCTACTATCAGCGTTCCAAACGCACTTGCGGCGGACACCCCAGTTACAGCTTTCGCAATGTTGCGGAACAGTCTGTGGGCTTCTTTCGCGAACACATAATCTTCGCGCCGCTCCGCTGTGTATGCCTTGACAACCCGGATACCGGCAAGCGTTTCACCGAGCCTCCCCGCAACGTCAGCCTGAATCTTCCCGCGATCGCGAAACAGAGGCCGCAGCCGGCTGAACGCATACGCCATCGCACCCCCAAAGGTGACCAGCACAACTATCGTAAGAGAGGTCAGCCTCCAATGGAGCCAGAACAAGACACCAAGTGCGATTACAGCCGTCACCAAGCCCCCAATCAACTGTACCAGTCCTGTACCGACCAGATTTCGAATGCCCTCCGGGTCGGTCATCACGCGGGAGATCAGAACACCCGTCTTTGTGGAATCGAAGTATCCGACGGGGAGTCTCGTGATATGGGATTGCACTATTTTGCGCATCTCCGTGATCGCGCGCTGAGCAGCAACGCCAAGGATCTGCGAAACGGCGAATTGGGTCACCCCCTGCACCGTTGACGCAACAGCGGCGGCGATTGCCAAGACGCCTAACAGCTCGATTCGGTTGTGCCCTATGACGTCGTCGATGAGAAATTTGGACGTGGCCGGAAGTACGAGCCCCGCAAGCCTACTGATCAGCATCAACGCCAGCCCGATCGCCAGTCGATAACGGTGGGACCACATCAACTCGCGCGCTTCTTGCCACGCGCCCGGACCTACTCGCCGTTTCTTCTGAGAACGGGGCTGCTCCGAGCCCCCTCGAACCCCCCTAATCTTCAGTTCCCTCACGCTAAGAAGGTACCCAGAGAACAGAACTCGTGGGATGTGCTAAGAAAATCCTTTGACCTCCGGACCAGAGCCAGTCCTCCTACAGGAGAAAACCGAAGAGTGCGAACAACAACACAGCGCCAGCGGCGGCTAGCAACGCATAGGGTAGTTGTGTTCGTACGTGGTCGATGTGATCGGTAGCTGATGCCATCGAAGCTACGACAGTACTATCGGAGATTGGAGAACAGTGGTCACCGAAAATTCCTCCTCCCAGCGCTGCAGCAACGGTCAGCGCGGCAGGCAAATCGAGCAACTGAATCATCGGGACAACTATCGGAATCATGATGGCAAAGGTTCCCCACGAAGTTCCCGTGGAAAAAGCGATGAAGCACGCAAGCAGAAACACGACTGCCGGAATTAACCCTGGGTGAAGCGTTGCGCGTGCGGCTTGCGCCACGAAGACGCCGGTACCAAGCGCTCTGGTTGTGGTTGCGATCGCAAACGCCAGCATCAACACCAACACGAGAGGAATGAGCCCCTGGATTCCTTCTATGATACTGTCGGTGATCTCCTTGAGGTTCATAATACCCTGCGCACGGTAGAGGACCCCACCGACGACCAAGCCTGCTACCACACCCCAAAGGACTGCGGTGGACCCGGATCCTTGTCGCAAATCGCCCGATCCAGTCAGGTACAGCACTACCGGAACAGTGAAGATCATGGTCCCAATCGGCGCGATCATGTTGATCGCTCGAAGAGGCACCCCCTCCTTAGCCACTACACCTACGACTTCGTTCGAGATCATCGGCTGCGCGCCATCGCGCAACAACTTCCCCTCTTCCCTAACCCGGATCTCCGCGGTCCTCATCGGGCCGATATCCCACCCCGTCACGATTACACCTAGAGCAAGGAACAGCGCTAGAATTGAATAGAAGTTCAGTGGGATCGCCGCGAGCATGAGACCGACAGGATTCTCAATCTGCTGCGCCGCGAGCAGGCCAACCACATATGCACCCCAGGCGTTGAGCGGAATGAGTATGCATTTCGGTGAACAGGTAGCATCTATGATGTAGCTGAGCTTCTCGCGGGAAATACGATACTTGTCGAACAACGGCCGGGCCACCGAGCCGGCCACCAAGAGCCCAAAGTTGGACTCGAGAAAGACAAGCATGCTGACGATCCACGTGAACACACCGACCGACCGGCGCGACCTAATCAGCGAACTCGACTCGACTCTGGCGACGAATCCCTGCATCCCACCGGACTTCTGTGTGAAAGTGATGATCGCCCCGATCAGGGCGCTGAAAATTAAAACCCGCGCGTTGTCGGCGTCTCCCCAGACCCCCACTACGACCTCGACCGAGCTGATGAGGCCGGCCAGCGGATTCCACCCATTCATTATCGTCCAGCCCAGCCACACAAAAAGGCCGAGTGACGCGAAGACTTGCTTGGTCTTTATAGCAAGCCCAATCGCCACTATGGGCGGAATGATGGAATACCAGCCGTAAGAATCCATGGCAAATGCGTTGAATTTAAAGGCCGAAGGATAGCGCTGGGCCGGCAGTTAAGGAACTGCCTGCTCGGCCGCCCCGCCCCCGCCCTCCGGAAAGGGAAGACCGTCCGCCACCGAATTTGCGTCAGCGACTACCATTTTTCATCCAGCGGTGTAGAATGAAAATGAGAATCAAACTCAACTAGCCTCAACGGGATGATACCGACCATTTTTACTAGTGTTTCCAGGGCTTGCACCGTCCTGGTGATGGTCGCGCTCACCGCCTGTGGGAGTTCCCAAGACAGAGCGAACGGCCCTGACAGGTTCGTCCTAGGGTTTTTGCCGTCGCAACGCGCATCGGAGATAGTCCCCGATGCAGAGGCGATAGGCGAGTTTCTCTCCGAGCGCATCGGACTGCCGGTTGACGTCGAGGTACCTACCACCTATGAACCGCTCATCGAGGGTCTACGTTTCGGTCACATCCACGCCGCATTCCTGGACGGGGGTCCGGGATGGATCGCCCATAAGCGGACTGGGGCGGAGGTTATCCTGGCCGAGATCAATCGCGGCGGAAACACCTACAACTGGGCCGAGGCGTTCACGCGAGTCGGATCCGACATCAACACTCTTGCGGACGCTCTGGGTAAGAGAATCGCTTTCACGTCCCGAACCGGATCGAGTGGTTTTCTCATGCCGATCGGTTCGATGATCGCAGCAGGACTGCTCACGCCCGCTGGTAGCACATTGGTGGACCTGGAAAACGCCCTGCTGTCCGGCTTCGCGCTGACGATAGATGCGGGAGGATACCAGCAGGCTCTGATTGCTCTAATTGACGGGAGAGTAGATGTCGCATTCGGCGCCCACGACGCGCCCGAGAGGTTCCTAGCGGAGGGCGATAGAGCGCAGGTTCGTTCGTTCCATCGGTTCGGGAGAATTCCCTCCCACTCGATTCTCGTGACTCCAACTATCCCAGAAGATCTCGCCATCCGCTTCCGCGACGCCATGCTGGAGCTCAATGATTCGACCCATCTGCATCTACTACAAGCGGTTTACGGCGTGGAGGGATTTGAAGAAACCACTACTGAAGATCACCTGGGACAGTTCGGCCGGGCGATCTCTTCCTTGCCGGGCATGCGGCAGACACTACTAGAGAAAGAGAACCGATAGCAATGTCAGGTCCGGAAACGATGTCAAAAGAACGAGGTGCGGTGGCAATCGCGTTGAGCGGCGTGTGCGCCGGGTATAATGGCTCGGCCATAATCTCCGGCATAGATCTCGAGGTCCAGCGCGGGGAGTATGTTGCGGTCGTCGGCCCCAGCGGTTCCGGCAAGACGACACTGTTGCGCGTCATGGCCGGCCTCTTGACCCCTACAACAGGTACGATTCAGCGGGCCACGACCAACGGTTCCGGATCCCGTTACCGGATCGCTTACATTCCTCAACATCTTGGCCTTGTGCGGAACTGCACGGCCTTACAGAACGTGTTGATCGGCGCCCTGCCCCGACTGACTCCACTGCGATCTCTGCTTGGAGCCTTCCCCAAATCGGAGCGGATAGCTGCTCAGCAAGCTCTCACGCTGGTGGGGCTCGACGGGCGTGGCAGCGACCGGGTGGAAACGATGTCCGGGGGAGAGCGGCGTCGAGTGGCCATAGCACGCGCCCTGCTCCAAAAACCCGATCTGCTCTTGGCGGACGAATTTCTTGCGGAAGTCGACAAGGTGACCGCCCGGGACATTCTGTCACTACTGCGAGAACTCAGGTCCAGTCAGTTTATGACAACAATCGTTGTAGATCACGATCTAGATGCCGCTCGCGCAGTCGCGGACCGCATCGTTGTAATTGTGGATGGCGTGAAGGTTACAGAGGTGAAGCCGTCGGAAGTGTCAGCCGCCTCGCTTGCGCAACTGTTTAGGCCCGCTGCGAATCGGAACTAGCTTCGCGCCACGACGTTATCATGCGCCGCATCTGGCTCCCCGCTGTAATCGTCTTATCAATTGCTTCGGCCTA